>JBIIHY010000046.1:0-12472 GCA_044235305.1 Bdellovibrionota bacterium | reverse complement strand
AGCTTCAGGTTCTCGTCGATAGCGTACCTCCGTTGCGGCATGGAACAGACCCGGCAGCAGGGGTAAAAAATATCGTTCGTGCGTTGTCGAAAGCGAAAGAAGTTAAGCGGATACTATATCTGAGTACTACCGGAGTCTTCGGGGTTCGTGATGGCTCAGTTGTAAATGAAGAAACACCACCATCTCCGTGGAATGCACAAGGAGAGGCGCGACTACTATCGGAGCTAGCTTACAGAGAGAGCGGAAGAGAGGTCACCGCACTACGTCTTCCAGCTATTTACGGCCAGGATAGAGGAATACACGTTTCTCTCCGTTCAGGCACATATCGGCTCGTAGGCGATGGCTCGATGTGGGGAAATAGAATTCATGTAGACGATTTAGTGACTGTAATTCAACAGGCGATTCAGCTTCCTCTTGAGCAGGCACTACCACCGGTGCTGTGTGTCTCAGATGATGAACCGATGCAGGCGCGGGAAGTTGCTCGTTACATCTGTGAACAAGATGCGCTGCCATTTCCTGGTTCGATATCTGAAGAGGATGTGTTACTGCGCGGTGGGTACACGATGCTCTCAAATCAGCGCGTGCAGAATAGGCTGATGAAAGAGCTGTTAGGTGTTACATTGAAGTATCCATCGATTCGGAGTTTATACGCGCGCGCGTAGCTTGTTTTTTGAAAGTATTATTCCATGACTTTGGCGTCGTACGACCAGCTACCCTACAAGACTCTTCCTCAGCGAGAATCGAATCCATCGAGATTGGGCGCAATCGCTCAGGTCCTTGGCATTGATGCACCGTCGGTTGAGAGATGTTCAGTCTTAGAGATTGGGTGTGGCACAGGAGGAAATCTTATCCCATTAGCAGAGCGATTCCCTGAGAGTCGCTTTGTTGGGTTTGACCTATCAAGTAGGCACATCCTTCAGGCGCAGCGTCGGGTAGAGGAGCTTGGGTTTAAGAACATCACATTCCAACACGCAGATGTGAGCGACTTTTCGTATGATGATGGCACGTTTGATTACATTATTTGTCACGGTGTTTACTCCTGGGTGCCGTCGGGAGTGCAGAAGCAGATAGTGTCTCTGATTAAGCGGGCGCTTTCGCCCCGTGGCGTTGCTTACGTAAGTTACAACGTTCGCCCAGGGTGGTACCAGCGGGGAGCGTTGAGGGACATTCTCTCCTTCGGTGGGGCGTTATCGGCGTCTAATCATTTGGCGGATCGTGTACACAGAGCACTTGAATTTCTTAAACTCGTCGCTGCATCGCGCTCGGGTGAGGGCGACCTGTACGGTATGTACTTGAATGAGGCGTGTGAGCGCTTGCAGCAAAGTGATCCATCATACATAGCACACGAATACCTGGAGGAATCCAATAATCCTTGCACTTTTAGCGAGTTTAACGAGCAGGCCACTTCGGTAGGACTTCAATTCTTGAGTGAGTCGCGCCCTGTATTTAGCTCTCTTAATGATATTGCACCGCAGGCGCAGACTTTTGTAAATGAACTTGGTGATGATGTTGTGCTTCGTGAGCAGACATTAGATCTGCTCCGTAACCGTGCGTTTCGTGAGACGCTTCTGTGTCACTCTCAGCAGGTTATTAAGCGCGATCTAAAGGCCAGTGCATTACGTGGCGTGATTGCTGTCTCAGACTATGCGCAAGTCGGTGGCGACAGTTCTCGAGGTCTCTCGTTTCGAGAGATAGTAACGGGGCGAGAAGTTATGCTTCCGGCAGGTGTGTATGCACAGGTTTTACGTGTAATAGCTGCGCGCAGCGCGGCGGGGCTAAAAGTTGAGCACATCATGCCACAGATCGAGGCTCCTGAACGGGATGTTCTCGCTGCTGTAGCGATGTTATGGTCTTCAGGTTTTATAACCTTGGAGCAGTTGCCCATTCCGGCTGTCATTTCATTAGATGAGTTACCGCAGTTAAGCCTTGTCGCTCGCTTGCAACTTGTGCGTGGCGAGCCTCTAAGTACGTTACGACATCAAGCCTTGGTGACCTCCCCAGCCGAAGACGTGTTACTTAAACAGTTGGACGTTTCTCGGACGTTTGCTGAAATAGTGTCTGCTAACAGTGACCCGGAGGGGACTCGCACCTTGTTGATGGCTCTGATTGAACGAGGTGTTTTTACCGCGTAGTCGGGCGTCTAAGCTGCATGATTATTCCGATGCCTAGAGTTAGCAGCGCCATAAAGGCCCACTCGTACACGTATCCTAGATGGATATCAGGCGGTGGGGTCGTATCGTAGGTGGCGATAGGATAGGCTACGTCTGGTGAGTCGAGACCAAAATTTTGTACCTGCTTCTGGCCGGTATAGACAAGAATGTCGCTCTTCCCCGCATCGCTCTCTTTAACGATCTGTGATGGGAGCGTTGGATCGTCTGGATTAGTCATCGTCTCAAAATATATTGGTAGTAGTTCGTAAGGCACCTGTTTCTGAATCGCTTCAACGTTGACCCGAAGCCAGCGATCTACCCACGGATAGCCAGGCCCTGCTGGTGGATCTGGCGGGGCAAAAAATGAAGGTGTGACTGATTGCTTCAGAAGCCCATACAGCTCTACTCGAGAAGCTGAGCGATAGGCCTTTCTCTGCTCTTTCTCTTCTCGACCGAGAGCTACAAAGCCACGGTCGATAAGGACAGAGCGGTTGCTGCCGTCTATCTTGAGCGGGGTGATAATATGGAACCCGTTTCGACCGGCAAGCGAGCGGTTACGGAGCAAGAACTCGTGTTCAAAATCGAACTCGCCTGAGATCTTAACCCTGCGGAAGGTAAGAGATGACCAATCCGCTTTAGATTCAAGGAGGGTTGGTAGCTCAATAGGCTCAAGGAGCAGAGTCTGTTCTAGGGTTTTGATTAGGTCCTGCTTCCAGAGGTGACGGTTCCACTGCCACCGTGAGGCGCACAGCATGCCAATAGCTAAGATCAAGCAGGTAAAGGTTATTTTTGGTGAGTAGTTGTATTTCACGGCGGTATCCTAGCGGGTTGTTGAGTTGAGCAACAACCCCTCCAGCCTGGGTAAAGGCGGATAATTTTTCATCATAAAACAACGTAAGCTATTGAATTAAGGAGGGGTCCAGGGGTTATACTCGGACCCTCGGAACGTGGTATTCCTAGGGAGTTTTGCGGCCTTGTCGATCGGTTAATGTCGAGGAGAAGTGAGTGATGTTTATTCTTGGTGTCGGAGCAGCGTATCCGGAGCAGGTCTTGTCCAATCAAGACCTTGCTGCGCTGGGCCTTACACCGCGGTCCGACGAGCACCAGTTCCTTGAGCGATGCGGAGTGCAGGCCCGTCGGGTGTCGCTTCCTACCTCCTACATTTCAGAGACAAAAAATAAAGATGTGGTAGCAGCTCGTTCTCATGCAACGGTAAGCCCTTCAGCCCTGGCAGTCGCAGCCATTCAACAGGCTCTTGTGCGAGCAGGCATATCGATTGAGCAGATAGGGCTGCTCCTTGCTGATACAGCAACACCAGATCAAACATGCCCATCAGAAGCTCAACGTATCGGTGGTCTGCTCGGGATTAAAGTCCCTGCATACGATGTTGTGAGTGGTTCAGGAACTATTCCGTACTATCTTGAGATGCTCTCAAGCTGGAAACCAGAGCGGGTTCCAGAGTATGTGCTCTGTGTCTCAACTAATACGCCGTCGCAGCACACTTCTTTTTCGGATAACGCTTTATCAGCTTATTTATTAGGAGATGCGGCAACTGCAGTTGTAATTTCCCTCCGTCAAACGGGTAAATTGCGGGTTGAGAGCTCTTTTGTCAGAAAACGCAAGGTGCAGAAGCCGGCGATTGTTGTTGAAGGGCACGCTGATATTGATATTTCTTTGTTGCCAGATGGATTGGAGCTAGAGGCGGAGATTACGCAATCGTTGAAGCAGCTTCTTGCCGTGCGCAATGACGATCAAGCTGGACTTTTCTTTGTGGGGCCGCAGCTTTTTGCCTCGCAGAGCGCGGCAGTTGCAGCAAAAGCTGGCTTCTCTCAAGATCGGATCGTGTCAGTGGTTGATAATTGCGGATACTCGCTTGGCTCATCGATTGGGTGTGCACTTTCATCGATATGGGACGGCGTTCACTCAGCTCAGGGAATTGTAGTGATTCATGGTGGTGATGGGGCGTGGAGCGGTAGCTTGCTTCTTGTTTCTCAGGATGAGGGGAGGGCGTCATGTTGCATATCCTAGCGATGGGGACCTGTCACCCCGCGACCTCGATAGATAATAAGTTTCTTGAAGACCTAGATATTGGCACCAATGCACAGTGGATCGAGGAGAAAATTGGAATTCTTGAGCGTGTAACAACGCTTCCGATCGATTACATCCGCGAGACTCGTAATCAAGACCCACGTGAGGGGGTTCGGGTAGCTTCGATGTCGCCAACCGATCTCGGTGTCAAGGCAGCTGAAGAGGCGCTTAGGAATGCAGGAATTACTGCTCAAGATGTAGGTTTACTTATTGTAAATTGCTGCACCCCTCGACAGACGATGCCGGGTGAGGCGCTTCGGATAGCTGAGCGGCTCGACATGCAGGCGATAGCATTTGATGTCTATTCGGCATGTCCAGCGTTTGCGCTCCACATAGATTTCTTGCGCAACTATCAGGAAGAAAAATTGCCTGAATTCGTTCTGTGTATCTCAACAGCAACAATGACTCAGCACGTTAATTACAACGACCGATCCGATGGGGCTATTTGGGGTGATGGTGCGGCTGCGTGGGTAGTTTCAGCGCGTAACCAAGGAAAGCTCGAGATTATTGATACCTCATTTACGGCAGACCCTACGCGGTGTCAGGCAGTCGTTGTTGATACCTACGGGCACTTTAAGCAAGATGGTCGCGCCGTTCGAGATTTTTCAGTTCGACAGACCGTTCGTCTCGTTAAGTCGCTTGAAGAGCGGTATCCGATCGATTGGAATCGAGATGTATTCATTGGGCATCAAGCGAACCGTACGATGCTTGAGCAGATTACTAACAATCGTGAGATCCCACCTGCTAATCACTGGCACAATGTCACCTACCTAGGAAATCAAGCTGGCGCAGGCGCTCCGGCGGTGCTCTCCATGCACTGGGACAAGATAGTTCCGGGTCAGCAGGTGGTAGTTGCCGTGCTCGGAGCTGGGCTCAGTTGGGGCTCGATAATGATGCGGGCGACAGGGTAGTCGTTGGGTGCTTTCCGCCTAGTTGCTTGAGAGCAACGCCCAAGAGCAGCCACACCATAATCAAAACCTCTGCGTCTCCAGCGTTGTACTCAACCAGCCCGGCGAGCTGCCACGAGATGATTGCGCATCCGATGGCAATGAGTAGCGGTTCTTTCGGATTGCTAAAGCAGAGGCGCAGCGCGGTGAAAATAAACCAGAGGAATAGCACCGTTGCGAGCCAGCCGTTCTCCGCGGTGATATTGAGGAGGTTGTTGTGAAAGTGATCGAGCTCTTCTGGTATCTCATGAGAGAAGCTGCGCAGGATACCACTATTTTTATAGCCAACTCCCATCGGGAATCTTGAGCAGAGGTCAACGCCTATCTGCCAAATAGTACTTCGTCCGCCTGAGATGGTGAAGTCGGCGTATGAGTCAGTAAGGCGGGTTTGAACAGCGGGAAATACCGCTACCGTAATTGCTACCATGGCAATGACGGCGATGAGGAATCTGCGTGCAAAGAGGGCGCACAAGAGAGCCACTCCGGTTACGACACCAAACCAGGGTCCCCGTTTAAGATTAACAAGAAGGGCGCCTGTAAGGAGTGGAAGAGCAGCTACTACAAGCCAGGCATAGAGAGTTGTGTTTTTGTCGTGACGAGCGATTCGTCTGGCTATCCACGCTACGGCAGCCCCCCAGCAGAGCGCTGCAAAAAGTATGGGAGTTGCGAGTAGTCCAGTGTCGTTCCGGAAAGCGAGCAAAGAGACAGCTACAGCGGTGGCGCATCCAAGGGCGGTAAGTGGAAACACGACTTGCTTTAAAGTAGACGATGTCGCTTCAAGTGCGCGGGTGCGCCACACTAATCCGATAGCGACAAATATACTGAGCGCAAGTTGCCCTGACTCGGTCACCTTGCCGAGAAAAAGCGGAGGCAGCGAAAGTGGAAAAGCTCCATCGAGGACTGAGTGAAAAGCAGCGATTGTTTGTCCTGTAACAAGAGCAAGAAGCACGGGAATTGGCTGTGATGCAGTTGCGAAAAGGGGTACCGCTAGCGAAAAAAAGAGGAGCGAAAGTAAAGGATTGAAACTGTGTAGGGGGCTTATCCCTGTTACCGCTGATATCGTAACAGCCAGCAAAAAGAAGCAGAGGGGTGCCACCAGCGTCTGCAGCGGTCGTGAAGCTTGCAGCGTACTCACACCCTGCTTGTAGACAGAGAAGCCGTAGAGCAAAATCAACGGAATGAGAACGCAGTAGGCGAGGGAGAGCTTAAGAGGGATGAGAAACGCTGCCAATCGGCAGCCACGTGTTAGGATGCGGTTGATGCGCGCCCCTGCTTCCAAGGCGGGCACGGCGGTTGTTTGTTCTGATTCCGGCATAGGTGATAGGACGCTGGATATCATAATAAAATACTTCGACCGCTGTCGCCTGAGCCGTTACTTTTTTCCTTTTTTGGGCCAACAGAAGAGGGTGAGGAGCGCTTTTTCGCTACGGTTCAACTTCCGTAGCTGCTGCGTCTTCATCATTCTGCGCATCTATCTCTTTTTTGATGCCCTGGGCTACCTTTACTGCTTCTGGGTTGCGGTTACGCTCGATAACAGAGTTGACGAGGTCACTCAGGCCGTCTTCAAAGTTTACATGGTCGATGGCATCTTTGGTCATGGCTCGAGCTATGTCTGGATTTGATGTGTTTTCGAGCTCATCAAAGACGATCCTAAGCCCATTCAGCCCACTGTTTATGAGCGCTTTTACACCGAGGTGGGAGTATTCGTCGCGGCGTTGCACCATCTCTTGGAACAGTGGCAGGGCCTCTTCATTCGGAATGAATTCCCCGATTCCAATTCCGCTTGAGTAGTAACCGTCTGGGTCTCCGCGCTGCAACGTATTAGCTATTAGAAGCTCTGCAGCAAGTCGCGTTCCCTGGTTAGTGATGGCAGCTACCGAGCTTTCGCGTACTTGATCGTTCTGGCTGGCGAGCGCTTGGCCAAGTAAGTTGGTCACATCATCTCCTCCGATGGTAAGCTCTAATGCCTCTGCAAACACACTCGCCTCTTCTTTAGTTTTAGCCGCTGACACACCATCAAGCAAAGCTTGCACATTTTCAGGTCTGCCGCTGATGGCTAGCACCTCAGCGAGGTAGCTGCGTTGTTCAGGGGTTGTTGCTGGATCGGATAGCATGGTGCGGATTGAGGCGTATAGCTCGGGGCACCAGGTGCACTCAGGTCCCGGTTGTGTGAACTGCTCAAGGGTCGCATCGTCGTAGTCTTTTGCGCCCTTTAAGAGAGCAGCCAGAGCTTCCTCTGCGCTCTTGAACGAGTCTGCGGCTGGCTTAACGGTCTCCGGAATTAGAGCATCTTCTCCGCTACCATCGTCGGGAGCAGGGGCGCCATCAGTCAGTGGGGCTGTCGATGAACTGGAATCCCCTGACTGTGCTACCTGGGAAGTTGTGCCGTTGCTCTTGGTTTCTGGTGCTACGGGGCCCTTCCCCGAAGTCGAGTACAGGTAAATGCCGACCACTAGGGCGAGGGCGATAAGGACCGAGGTGAGCTTGTTCATAGTAACAATTCCGCTAGACTATTCCCCATTTATAGTTGAAAACAGCAGGGAATGGAAAGATTCATTTGCACAAAGTCTATTCTCGGTTAGGCTGGTTATATGTCTGAAGATCTTGAAAAAAAGCTTCTGGGGGGAGTGGCCTATAAGATGTTCTGCGAGGAGTTGAAGAAACACCTCTCTGCGGCGGAGCTTTTCTTCGATGCAGAGGCCTGGAGCGCTGAATTGCTACAAGAGATGAGTGGTCGTTTCCATACCATAAGGGGGGCGGCTGGTTTCTTTAAATTGGTAGAGGTCGCTGGGATCGCCGGTGAGCTTGAAAAAGCCCTCGTTGCGGCGGGACCGGCCGAAGTTTTCGCGCAGAGCGGACACCTACGCGACCGTTACGGTAAGCTCAAAGAAGCTGCGGCCAGGTTGCCGCAGCCTGCTGCTTAGAAATATCTGTTATAAGGGGCGAAAATCCGTTTTGGCCGTAATCGTGCTCACAAAATGCACCAGTATCTTGATAGCTGACTCAAGATCCTTGTAGCTGCACACCTCAACTTGGCTGTGCATGTAGCGATTCGGAATACCAAGGCTCGCCGTTGCCACACCACCGCGCGCTACCTGAATCGTATTGGCATCGTTACCAAGTGGTCTTGGTGAAGGGGCCGGTTGAAAAGGCGATTTCGTCTTCTGCGCTGACTGTTTTAGGAGCTTTTCTACGACAGGATTTGTATTCGGTCCGCTCGTTATTGTGGGTCCGCCACCGAGAACACACGGAGTGGCTTTAGAGTTTTCGTTGCCGGGGTTATCGGTCGCATGGGTCACGTCGATAGCGATACCAACCTCTGGATTAATGCCGTAAGCAGAGGTTTGTGCACCGCGCAAACCGACTTCTTCTTGAACAGTGCTCACCGCATACAGCCCGACATTGAGCTTTTTTTGGGCGCATATTCGAAGCGTTTCCATAGCCACGAAGAGGCCCACCTTATCGTCTAACCCCGGCGCTGAGATAAGATTGCCACCGAGCTCAAGTACTGAGAGGTAAAAGGTCGCGCTATCACCGATTGCGACTTTCTTCTCAGCTTCTTTTTTGTTCTTTGCTCCGATGTCTATCCAGATCTTCTCGATGTCGTTCTTGGTCCGGTCGCGCTCTTCGGTTGATTGGTGATGGATCGGCTTTCTTCCGACGATTCCCTGCACAGCCCCCTTTTCAGAATGTATCGTCACGCGAGTTCCGTGCAGAACTCCAACGTCTATTCCACCAAGGGCAGATACGTATAGGAAGCCATCCGAAGAGATATGTCGAATCATGAGGGCGATCTGGTCGCAGTGCCCAGCCAACATCACCTTACGCTCAGCTTTGGGGTTGATAGCGCAGATCACGTTGCCATGCAGGTCGGTTTCAATCGAGTGGGCAAATGGCTTCATGCGATTGCGTACAAGCCGCTGAACAGCCTGCTCAGAGCCGGTAGGCGATGGAGTAAGAAGGAGCTGGTGTAGAAAGTCTTTTGATTCCATCTTTTTTTGATTCAGTCGGTAAGCGTATAGGTGCGCAGTAGCATATCTTTTTCACTACGCCGCTATCGGCTACGATAGGGGTAAAAAGTTTACAGGGAAAGGTGTTGGTGACGCGAGAGGGGGGCGGCTGTCAGGCAACGCCTCAAAATGCTCCATAAAAAGGGGTCGGATTCAGCCAAAAGCGCATTTTTTAAACACCCTGCTAGGCAGCCCCCTAAGTTGTGCGCTACGCTGGCACTCTCTGCTCAAAGAGGTGTTTGGCAGCGTATAACGATAAACCGTGTGCGTAGCGCTCCAGATATTGTAGTAAAGGATCCCCATCATGACGACAAACGAGACATCAGAAGTTGCAACTGAAGAGGTTGTTGACCAGGTAGCTGAGCGAACTAATCGGCTCCATAAGCTAGGTAATTTTACGCAGGCAGGGGTGCATCCATATCCTGCTCGTTTTGAAAAAAAGATAGAGATCGCTGATGCCAGAGAGTTGAACGAAAATGACCCCGTTCAGACCGCGGGTCGCATCGTACTCTTTCGGCAGATGGGGAGTATTACATTCGCGCACCTCCAGGATTTTTCTGGTCGTATGCAGGTGATATTTAAGAAGGATGCCTTGGGGCCTGATCTATACAAGCTGATCACCAAGAATCATGACTTGGGTGATTTTGTTGGAGTTGTAGGTTCAATTTTCACAACAAAGACAGGGGAGAAGTCTATCCTCGTGAGCACCTGGACGTTTCTTGGAAAGGCTATTTTGCCCCCACCGTCCAAATTTCATGGTGTGAAAGATAAAGAGCTGCTCTATCGACAGCGGTACCTTGACCTGATGTCGAGTGAGGAAACCCGCAAGCGTTTCGCCTTTAGGTCCTCCTTCATCCGTGCTATGCGCGAGTTTTATTGGAAAGAGGGTTTTCAAGAAGTTGAGACATCAACTCTTATGCATAAAGCAACGGGCGCTGCAGCCCGGCCGTATCACACCCACAACAACGCGTTAGATATCGATGTCGTTCTGCGCATCTCCCACGAACTCCCGCTCAAGGAGCTGGTTGTAGGTGGATTTGAAAAGGTGTTCGAACTTGGCAAGGCATTTCGTAATGAAGGGCAGGATCCTTCTCGATTACCCGAACATACACACCTTGAGCATTACGCGGCTTATTGGAACTTTGAGGACAATATCCGATTCACCGAGCGTATGATCGACTACCTCTTTGAGGCGCTCAAGCTTCCTAAGAAGCTCACGTTGAAGGATAGAGAAGGTAAGGAGCATGAGGTGGATTGGAGTACTCCGTGGCCACGAGTGCAGTACCTCGATCTGATCCAGCGCGATTCAGGTATTGATGTAATGTCGTTCACATCAGCAGATGAGCTACGCAAGGTTATTCGCGATAAGGGGATTGAGTTTGAGGATATGAAGTCCATGGGGCTCACAAGCCTGATTGACAATCTCTACAAGAAGGTTAGCCGCCCGCACATTATTCAACCGACCATCCTTGTTGGGTATCCAAAGATCTTGCAACCGCTAGCGCGGGTGAGCGATGAGGACAGTCGGCTCGTTGATCAGTTCCAGTTAGTTGTTAATGGATGGGAGATCGTTAAAGCATACTCCGAGTTAGTTGATCCCCTTGATCAACGCGAGCGATTTGTGGAGCAGTCTTCGGCTAAGAGTGGCGGTGATGAAGAGGCGATGGAGGTTGACGAAGAGTACCTTGTGGCCATGGAGCACGGTATGCCACCAATTAGCGGATGGGGGATGGGCGTTGACCGAGTCGTTGCGCTCTTAACGGGACAAGATAATCTCCGCGACGTGGTTCTGTTCCCACTGTTGCGACCTCTTTCGGGTGATTCGCAATAGTGGCAAGGGAAAAAGTAATGGGGGTAGTGCCGGTAGATCTAGAGGAGCTTGGACGGAAGTTGTCTGAGCTTGCTCCGGTACTTCATTTTCTTGTTCGACATCAAGCTCCCTACTCGTCGTGCCGCGAATGGGGACATTTCGATCGGTTGTCAGTTCGGGCTATCGATGATCTGTCTTGGAACCAGAGCCAGGCCGGGTGCAAAACGGTAGTGGCTTTCACTGCTCCGCCAGTTTGTGGCGCAGACGCGACGGTTGTTGCGGTTCCAACTGCGGTTGCTTTGGAGCGATTGTTTTTTCACATCCAAGAAGTTGGGGGCATAGAGATAAACCCCCGTAGCGCACCGGCTGGACTACCTCAACAGCAAGTTGGAATTGAATATTCCCATTCGCATACGAATGATGATTCATTAACCATTTCGCGTGAGCAGCTTCCTGAGCTAATAGGTTTTCTCTCCTGTTCGTCGCGCAGTGAGGGCAGTCTTGTTGAAAAAGCAGAGGCCGCATATAGAGAGAATCTGCTCTTTGAATGTTTCTACCTCGCGCGGAAGGCCAGACGAGTCGAGGGCGAGGACCGCGCAAGAGCCTGGTTTTTTGAGTTGTGGAGCTTTAGTTTCCTCGGTCTTCCAGAAGAGGCACTAAAGCTGTACGAGGATTATCCCGAGAGAGACAATCCGGATCCGTTGGCGCTCATGGTGAGTGCGCGGTATCGACTCCTGCTTAAGCAATTTAATGAAGCGCGCACGATCTTCCACACACTCTCACACAACGTCGCTGTGGCAGCACTGGCAGAGTGTGAACTTGCTCGTTCCTACGTACAATCTGGTGATTTTTCGCGAGCGATTGACCTAGCATCGTCAAGTATCAAACGGGATCCTTCAATGATCGAAAGCTACCTTGTGCGAGGAATAGCGCACCGTGGGCTTTCATATTCCAGTGGAGAGGAAGAGGGGCTACGAGAAGCCCTTAAAGATTTCGAGTATGTGGCGATGAAGGGTGGTTTTCACGCTCCAGAAGCATCATTTCATGCCGGTACTGTATTTGCTCGCTTGGGGGACCTTGAGGCTGCAGAGCAGTCGTTGCGGCAGTCTCTTTTTCAGCGCGATAGGTTCTCGTCGCGAGATGCACTCATTCGGGTGCTTTCTGCTTTAGGTAAGTGGGAGCAAGCGCGTGAGGAGTGTGCGTTGTTATCGGCGCTTGCCCCGCAAGCCACCGCATCGCTTTCAGAGGAGCTTAATCGCCATGTTAAGCAGGGTATGTCCGCAGGCCCCCCAAACGACGGGTCTTCTTCAGAGCTATGGTCGCCTACGATGGCGGTAGCAGGACAAGCAGCGGGCGCTAGGCTTCGTGCGTGGCACGTTCCAGTTGAGGGGGCTAGCACGGACCTGCTGATTTTGGATGATTTTATTAATCGCTTCGCTCCAGCTGGCGAGTTCGTGGATGAAGGGC
>JBIIHY010000045.1:0-12491 GCA_044235305.1 Bdellovibrionota bacterium | reverse complement strand
CGCCACCGACACCGCTATGAGGTTAACAACAAGTTTCGGGACCAACTAGAGAGCGCTGGTTTGATTATCTCGGGAACATCCCCTGACTCAGTGTTAGTGGAGATGATAGAGATCAAGGACCACCCGTGGTTCATCGGTGTTCAGTTCCACCCCGAGTTCCAATCGACTCCAAAAGTTGCTCACCCGCTGTTTAAATCTTTCGTAGCCGCTGCACGGGCTCACAAAGCCCAGAACTCAAGCTTAGCCTCTAAGGTTGAGAAGTGCGCTGCCAAGTCCGTTGACAACGGAAAAGCTCCGACTACTGGCCGCGCCTCGCAAGAAGCTGCGGCGCTCCTAGAGACTAAATAGACTGATAGAGGTCCATTGAAAGTTGATATTTCCCCTACTGTATCGGTTGGCGATGGAGAGAAGCTCCTCGTTATCGCTGGCCCGTGCCAGATCGAATCTCGTGACCACGCGTGTACGATAGCTGAATTTCTCGTCTCAAGCCTCAAGGGGCTGCCCGTGTCGCTGGTCTTCAAGTCTTCATTCGACAAAGCAAACCGCACCAGCGTTAAAGGCCAGCGCGGTATCGGCATGGACGCTGGATTGAAGATCCTGGAAGAGATCAAGCGAACCTTTAATGTCCCTGTATTGACTGATATCCACACAGAGGACCAGTGCGACACGGTGGCATCAGTGGTCGATGTTCTTCAAATCCCAGCCTTCTTGTGCCGCCAGACAGATCTTCTCGTTGCAGCGGGCAAGACCGGTCGAACTATTCATGTAAAGAAGGGTCAGTTTTTACACCCAGCCGACATGCAGTTCGTTGCCGAAAAGATCGCCAGCACTGGGAACTCGAAAGTTCTCCTGTGCGAACGCGGCTCGTGTTTTGGCTACCGAGACCTCGTTGTCGATCCGAGGAATTTTATCATCATGCGAGCAACTGGGTATCCGGTAGTGTTTGACGCCACCCACAGCGTACAGCAACTGGGTGGGAACGCGGGTTCTTCTGGGGGAGCGCGGCACTTCGTTCAGGCTCTTGCCCGAGCCGCTGTTGCTACAGGCGTTGATGGTGTATTCGTTGAGTGTCACAATGACCCAGACAATGCACCATCGGATGGTCCTTGCATGTTGCAACTCGACCAGGTGGTGCCGCTTATCTCGCAGCTATGCAAGCTTCGAGAGGCACTCTCGTAAAGGATCCTAGTGGCCTTATACATAACCCGTCGGCAAAGCTTTATTCTTGGGCTGGGCCTGCTTGGCACGTTTTTCCTTGTAAGTGGCGGTATCGTTTACTCGCGCAACAAGTCACGTGTTCTCGCCTCTTCCCTTAACAGAGCAACGATTGAAGGAGTTGCAACTCCAATTCCTCAGGTAGTTCAACCACAGGGCACTCCAGCTTCCAACACGTCCGGATTCGTTTTGAACGAATTTCATCGTAGTTTTGTGAAAGACGGCAAGATGATTTGGGAGGTCTTTGGAAAACGTGGTCAGTATGCCCCCGGCTCAAATGTGGCAACTATCGAAGAGCCCGTACTCACCTACCGAGACCAACAACGGGGAGATATTCGAGTTGCCTCCAAGCTCGCTGAATTGACTATCACCCTCACTGATATCACAAAGGCCGTCTTATCAGAGAAGGTAGTGATTACGGGTAAAGACGGGGCTACTCTTAAAACAAATCGCGCGATATATGATCGTGTAACTAATACAGTAGATATCCCAGCCCCGTTCGAGCTTGACCACCCGGCGTTTCGACTGTTGGGAGCAACTCTGCAAGCTAAGGTTGAAGCCCAAGAGCTAAAGGTCACTGGAGGAGTTCACACTACGTTAAAGCCTAAAGCAGGAAGGAAGAAGTGATATGAAAACACGTTGCCTGTTTCTACAGACCTCTCAGGTTCCGCAGCGGCTCCTTGTCAGCACCCTCTGTTCTGTAAGCCTCCTCTTTCCCCTCGCTGCCTACACCGAGCAAACAGCTAATAAGGGCTCAACATCGATGCTTGATGAAGCCGCATTTGATTCGAGCTTCAGCAAGCTACCAACAAACATAACATCTGACACGCTGACCCTTAACGCCAAGACTCGCATCTTTGTTTATCAGGGAAATGTTACCGTTCTTCAAGGCGACATGAAGCTCACCTCAAATACGCTTGAAGGTACCTACAGCGATAAGAACCAGATCAAAAAACTCGTAGCAAAGGGTGATGTTGAAATCACCAAGCAAGATATCCACGCTACAAGTCAGGTCGCTTTTTACGATGCTGCTGAAGCTACAATAACGCTCACCGACAATCCGCAGCTTCAACAGGGTGAGAGCATGCTAACAGCGGACAAAATAAAGGTGTTTCTCAACGAAAATCGCAGCCAAGCTGAAGGCACCGTACGCGTAACGCTTGTTCAGCAAAAGGGCGGCTCCACGCTACCGCTCTCGCAGATCACTGGCTCGAAACAAGCAACACCGGAACCTAAGGCCGCTGACACCACTAAAACTCAGCAGAAAGCCATCCCTGCAAAATCTGCAGAATGAAGAAGCTAACCACACCCCTCCTGCTCTCTGCAACGTCGGTAGTGTTTACACTACTAATCTGCGAAATAGTAGTGCGCATCTCCGGACTATGGGTGGTCGTCAACTTCCAGGAGCGGGCTTACTTTACCTCTCGAGATCTTCCCGATATCCCCTACCTACTTAAGCCACATCTGCGAACCCAGTGGGCTGGTGGGGATATCTGCTCAAACAGCGATGGGCTTCGCAACTGCTCTGACTATACAAAAGACCACCCAAACTCTCGACGAATTCTCGTTGTTGGTGACTCTTTGGTGTTCGGCTATGGTGTCGGTCAAGAACAGACGATCTCTGCTCACCTTCAAAACCTCTTATCAGATACCAGTGCAAACGCTGGAAACAAACCAGTCGAGGTTATCAATGTCGGGATTGAAGGCTTCTCTGCGATTAACGAAGCTGCTTTAATCGACTGCTTTCTTGATAAGTACTCACCGGACATCATCGTATGGCTCCTCATCCCGAACGATTGGGATGATGCACTCGCTGTCACCCCCGAAGGTACTATGACAACCAACCGGGGAAGCTATGCAGCAGCAGCCCAGTGGTTGCGAATGACCTGGGGGATAAGCAGCGCGTGCATCCACTACGAAAACGTGCTTAGCGAAATGGGCCCTGTGCAGCAAGCATGGGCTCTTGGTCAAGCTGTCCCTGAGCAAGCACCCAAAGGCTTCTTCGCGAAAAATTCCTACCTCTACAATCTCATCTCCAGCTTTCTTCAACAGCCTGCTTCCAGCAACTCCTCTGGTTCCGGTCCCTGCTATCCATATCGGCAGGACACTAAACTTACAGACTGGCCTATACTTCCCGAGTTAGAGGCCATTCACGTGTCTCCCCTCTTTTCCGAACGCTTTGAGCAAAGCATACAAAGAGCAGTGTCCAAAACCACTGCACGCAGAACACCCCTTGTAATTATGGGCATGGATGTACCGGTCAAGCAGAGTCTCCTAAAAGGTTCTAATACCGCCATAGTTGATGACATCATCGCATATTTGGGTATGGACTTTGATTCGTTCAGGAAAAGGTATAATCTACGGTGGGATCCCCACTTCACCTCCTCCGGAAATGCGCTGCTGGCTCAAGCCATGTACTCATCGCTTGTTCGCCATCAACTTATCACCCCATCGCCAGGTCAACCAACCCTCCCCTACCGCAGTCGAGAGCGATACTGGGAGGCGTATGATGACTGGCGGCAGAAATTCATCAACTCGTTTATCTTTTCGGAAATTGATTTTGAAAATTTTAAGAATGTTCATCAAATCGTGGGTGGCCTCTATCCCCCTCGCATTTTTCCAATAAAACCGGGCGCGCCAGTTTCTTTGATCCTTAAAAACTCTCCTTCTGATAATCAATTCACACTTCGTGGAGTCAATCCCCTGCAGAAAACACAGGCGATCACCGTCACAATTACGGGCCAATCAGCGACAACGATTTTGCTGCCCAGCGGAGCCTTTGAGGAGAGCTTCAAGCTCGTTCCACAGCAAAAACAGCCGCTATCTCCTATCCTTGACGTCAAGATTTCTTGCGCACAGGAGCCGTGCGAGAGCATCACCCTCCACCGGATAGGTTTCGAGGCATCTACCAAGAGAGCACGTCACGAGCCAGCCCATTCAATCAATCGGTAAAATCCACAAGCTGAAAGTCCAGCTACACATACCATAAGTGCTATCCGAGCCTGCCGTCCAGCGCCCAACACCTCTTCGGTCAAAGCGACCCCCCGTGCTGATAAGATTAAAATTGCTGGTATGCACTCGTATAAGAATCGAGGCCCCACTGGCACCTGCCCTGCTGACCACATAAAGCAATATATGACGCTCTGAAGAACAATCCACAGCAGACATACGGCGTCAAAACGTCGCCATTTTTTAAACATAACAAACCAAAACGCGAACAAAGAGAGCGATGGTATAGGCCATAGGAAAAGCCACTGGTTCATAGACCGCCACCGAATCACCAAGTCCTTGAGCCCCGCCCATATGGTGAAATCGCGCCCATACGGGTCAACATGGAAGCCCGGATTATGAGACGGCCCGTGAAGCGCCTCATACCCAGACAACCACGGGTCGCCAGTCAAAAGGTAATGATACAAGCCGAGCGCAGCAGCGCCAACGACTGCCCCACCACTACCACTAGCAAGCAGCAGCAAAGACTCTCTTCGACTCTCAGGATATCGCCACAATCTGATGCTTGTAGTAACACCTATAAATAATGTCATTGCGAGTGACGAAAGGGGGCGCGTCAAAGAGCAGTATATGAGTGCGAGAGCTATCACAACGCCCCTAAGCCAGGGCCGAACGGCTACGGTGGTTACGGCCCATACAATCAACGTGCACGATAAGAGAGCACTTGGATGGTTCCAAAACTCTGCACTCATGTATAGAAGGTAGGTAGAAACCAGGCTCACTATACTCGCCCAGAAGATCGTCCTATCGTCTCTATAGTGCTCTCGCACAATCAGTAGCAGTAACAAGACAGTCAGCGCACCACACACCGGATTGATGTATTTATCCGCACCCACAAGAAGCCCGACAGCTATCAACGCTGAATACCCTGGCGGATATTTTGACGCGTACCCCGTGCGAAAAGGATTAATCATGCAATTAAGGTGCACGGAAAGGCTCTGAAAGTGCTCGGGGCCACCGTGAATGACACCACGCTTGAACAAGACTCCCTGCGCATACTGGCAGTAATTGGTATCAACAGAGTAGCTGCGAGGAACCGCTAGTCGCCCGACAAGAAGCGTAAGAATCAAAAACAGAAACGGTACAAGGAAGCAACTCTTAACTGCCCGCGTAATCATCCAACTGCCAACTATCGACTTACCCTACTGGGCTACTATTGAGGCACGGAGTGCCGTCTAGCAGTCCTGTTTCTCTAAACGGCGTGTATTTTATAACTGGCGGCGCTTGCCGAGGATGATACCCACTCGGGCAAGCATCCTTCTTGGGCACGCAGTAACATTGGTCAAGGCCTCCTTCTTGATGCCCATACATCGGCCTGAGTCCGTCTTTTACCAAAACATAATGCTGTGGCTCTGTATCGCTAATACAGTCTAGTTTCTCATCACATGGGCTACATGTTACACAACTAACGGGCGCTCCCAGCAAAAGGCCGCGTTGACTCGGACAGGCATCCACGATCGACACTCTCTTAATCCACGTATCTCCCTCTCTTTCATTACCGTATCCATGCGCCTTGATATCGCATCCCACCTGAGGGCAACAGGCATCGCCACTCCAGTGCGTTGCCATCAAACACTCACCAGTTTGAGTATAGTAGGTAATCGGTGTGGTCACGCACGAACCTGTGCACTCTATACATTTTGGATAAGGAGCTGGCCTGCACCCAAGTCCACAACCTGCGGGCATCGGCGGGCAGACATCGGCTGGTGTTGGGGTTGGCTCTGGGGTTGGGGGGGCGCATGTATCTCTAGCCCAATCACATACATCTACCGAAGTATTGGGCCTGCTGGTTGCACAATCGGCTGGCTTTCTCTTCGGATACCCCTCGGCCACAGCCGCTTCCCACGAGCAACTTCCCAACGTTAACCTACTGGTCATCTTAACGAGAACGTCCCTATCTGCGTTCAAAGTGCAGGTGTCCGCGGGTTTCCGGACATTTAAAAAACTTTCCGACCATGTACAACCTGGGTTAGACAACCCCCAATGATTTTGTCGAGCATAGCTTTGCCCCCACATATCCTGCTCCCAACAACGCTGAGCGGGAATCGGGGGTGTCACATCGGTATCTTTTGACTCACATTTTCCTGCCCGACATGAGTACTCTGTCTTGATACACCCCTCCTGAGTCGCTTCCTTACACTCGATGTCGTCAACAAAATCCGCCTTGCACTCGCACGATGCATTACAGATGCCTTTCAGACAATTTGAATCACTACCTGGGGGAGTCGCATATGCAGTGCAGGCTTCTCCCGGTATACAACTATCACAAGGATCTGACGGCGGCGGTGGGTTACCAAGGCTCTCAGGGCTCCCTGCTTGAGCATCGCTGCCGGTGCGTGCTGAACCACCACCTGAATTAGCAGAGGAACTAGAAGGGTCCGCGTGCGCCATAAACGACGCCGCAATAGAAGGGAACATTGGTTGGGAACACCGGGCAACCAGAACGGCAGCAAACGGAACTAAAACTAAGGATAGCGCAAACGGTTTAACACGCCGCATGAAAAACCTTTAAAAAATTGATTTGAGTGCCCTCTCTGCTCAAGTGTCACATGCCGGATTACCCTGCTGCAAGATAAACTTGTAGCACCCCGTAAACTACCCTGCCTTCCCTACCGAATAGCACTCCCCTGTACTAAAACCTACCACCGAATCAAGTTCCCGCCCCATGTAAAACCAGCACCAAAAGCCAGGGTTAACACCAGCATTCCCTCCTGTAATACCCCCTGAGCCTCGGCCTCAGACATACAGATAGGTATCGTTGCAGCGGTGGTGTTACCGTAGCGCTGAATGTTGTTGAAAACTCGCTCCGGAGGAAGTCCAAGCTGCTCTCGCACCATCTCGTTTATGCGCAGATTCGCCTGGTGTGGGATGATGAGATCGATAGCCTGCGCAGAGACCTGATTACGCGTAAGCAAAGTGTGCGCTGTTTCAAGCAATCGAGTCACTGCGTTTTTAAACACAACCTTTCCATCCATGTGAGGATGGACCCGCGCTTCTTCAATGTCTGAAGTTCGAACAAAGCCTGGAGTGGCGGTTCCGGGTACCTTTAGACACAACACATCCGCACCAACACCATCACTCCCAAGAAAAGAGTCAATTATACCTCTGTCCTGAACACTTCCATCTCCTACACACTCTTGCGCTTCGAGCGTAAGCGCCCCTGCGCCATCACCGAATAGCACCGCCATGTCGCGCCCGCGCGTAGTCATGTCAAGGACGGGAGATTGGACCTCCGCACATACCAGCAACACACGTCGCGCCTGCTTACTTTTTATATACCCATCGATACACGACAACCCGTACACCAAACCGCTACACTGCGCACGAATATCGAGTGCCGGCACCGTTCGGCAACCCAGACGTTGCTGCAACATCACACCAACACCTGGGAAGTAGTAATCCGGCGAAAGCGTAGCGACTACTATGAGGTCTACATCCGTTGCCGACCAACCAGCCTTTGTTAAGGCCTCTCGCGCGGCGCGCTCCCCTAGCTGTGACGTACTAACGCCTTCTTGCTCAATAAAACGTCGCTCTCTGATACCAGTGCGCTCGGTAATCCACGCATCACTTGTATCCATAAGTTTAGATAGTTCGTCGTTACTGACCCGACGTTCTGGAACGAAGTGAGCAACTGAGCGAACGACTGTACGAAGACCCATATCTAACTAGCCTCTACGGTATAACTTCGGCTATCGTAGCAGGGACTCGGTCGTCCGTCATTTTTTTAAGCGACCCCAAAATTCATTAGAATTTAATCAAACTTTCTCCGTCGCTATGGGATAATAATTTTACACGATAGAGAAATACCTATGAACTTTAATGAATTTGTCGAATCTCTTGCTTCTGAAGCCCCTCCCCGGGAGCTATCCACTCCTCTCAAAGCGCTGTGGTACGACTCTAATGGAGACTGGGTTGCGGCCCATGAAGCTGTTCAGGATGATGAAGACCGCGCCAGCGCCCAGGTGCACGCCTACCTCCACCGCAAAGAGGGCGACCTATGGAATGCCCGTTACTGGTACAGAGTAGCTGGTCGGCGACCGGTCTCAGGACCCCTTGAGGAAGAGCGCACACTCATGATCAAGGAACTTCTAGAATCACGGGTCACAAGCGTCGCTCGTCGTAATACTGGCGCGGCACTGCGATAGCCATTATGGGTCTTCGACGTTTTTAGTGGGTGCTTTTTGATGATATCGGGCCGTGAACGTGCACCTGCACATGCACGTAAGAACCTCGTTTTTAGCCTGAAACTCAGCGGGTTATGCCGTAGCTCTGCCCGCTACTACCCACTAATTCCGTTGATGAGCCACTATTATCTTGAGCCTGTTTCGACCCGCGCGAGGACGTGATATGTCCCTTGCGTGAGAGTGTATGGGGGTTGAAAGCGCCATTCTGATTATTCTGTACCTGGTGCTACCAGCCATCGCAGCTAATCGTATCCTTGCGCCCTTCAATTTATTCTCCAGCAGTTGCTTACGAGTAACTGCGGCTCTCCTACTCGGTCATGTTGTTGCGACTATAGCGATAGCCACTGTCGCTACCCTACTGACCCCCTTCTGCACTAGGGTACTCCTGTGGGCAACCCTTACTACTTTGGTGCTAGCAGCTTTATGCGTTTATACGCAGTTGAGCAAGCTCCGGCTACCGCCGCGGCGAGTTGTGCTATGCTCGCTACTGTTTGGTGGAATATCGTACCTAATCTTCTCTGTTCACCTCGCCCTCAAGGGCACGGAGATCTATGCTTCACCCGTCTACTGGGATTTCCCCTGCCACTTAACATCAATCCAAGGGTTCGTCCACGGAGACAACTTTCCCCCTCAAATTGAGGTCCACGCCGGAGTATTTCAGGTCTACCACTTCCTTGCGAACGTACCGATGGCTGTTTTCGCAGCTCTGGGACTGCACCCAACCCACGCGATCACATGGTATAGCATCTTTGCCTGCTCAATCTTGCTCCTCACCCTCGTGGGGGTATGCGAAGAGCTATTCTCATCAACAACAGCCGGTATCATCGCGGTTACCCTTGCGCTTACCTCAAGCAGCCTACGTTTCATTGATTTCTTCAGACAACTGGACTGGTCATCGCCGCTTGCCGCACTCCAGCTCATTATTACAAACGATGCTGACCCGTATTCGTTTAGTTTCGAGCCCTCCTCCCCATTCGGCTATCAGGGCGTCATGTACAACCTCTTTTACTTCATTGAGGAGCGGCAGCTTCTTCTGCCGGCGGCCGTTTTCCTAATTTCTCCGCTTATATTCATTAAACTCTCTAACCTTTCGCTACGCGCGTGTGTTGCTCTCGGTCTTGGCCTAGGTCTATTTCTGATATGGCATGCCTACGTGACCCTCGCCATTCTCGCCTCACTGGTTTTATTCATCCCTTTCAGCCCCGATAAGCGCAAAGCTGTAATCCTGCTCGCAGCCTCCGCCATACTTGTGGGCCCCTTAGCGTTGCTCATGAAGTCAACGATGGCATCACCAGAGTTTGAGACTCTGCCCTACAACACTCCTCGCATCAATTTCAACTTCATCTCCGATGAACGCCTTGATTTTGGTTTCAGCGTTCCGAACCTAATTGATTTTTATGTCTACGGGTATGGTTTTAAGATCGTTACAGCATGTGCAGGGCTGATCGCCCTACGCTCGCGCAGTCGACTTGCAGCTCATGCTTTTGCAATTATCATTTTTACCGTCTTCGCTCTTACAAATTCCATACAGATAGCCGCCAACTCGATATATGAGAATCACAAGTGGTTACGAACTATGGGGCTACTTCTTGACGTACTCAGTGCAGGGGCTCTTATTACGCTTGCTCGGACAATCTTCTCTCGTGGCACTCTTTTGCAGAACCGAGTTATTAAGTGGTCGAGCATTTCTGCTCTCTGGATTCTACTCACCATCTCTGGTTTCATAGAGGCAGTTCCTTTCCTGCGGAGCCAGCCGTCTGAGCTGTGGCTCTCTTATCCATCTCCATTCGACGCTGCAATTCACCGCAACTCCGAGCCACACGATGTATTCGCCACTTTAATGCCTCAAAGGGTGATCTTTTCCGGTAGAAAAGTGTACGTAGCGCCAACAACAGCTTGGTCTGGAAGCACCTTTGCCTACCATTCATTACTCGATACAACTGCGAGAGTTGAACGCCAAGAGGAACTCCTCTATGAGCTTAGCTCCGACGCCATCTGTCAAAAGGCTAGCAGCCTCGGGGTGCAGGTAGTAGAGATATCTTCTGCGGTGGCAGACGAACTCCGCCCACATGTGAAAGAGGGTACCATTTTTGAAGCGCCGCTCGGAGACGACTTACCCCCAATTACTTTTTTCCATACGGCCAGAGGGTGCCGCTGATAGCCGCGCACCGTATGTAACTCAGATGGTATGGATTCGCTCCTTCAATGAGCAACAAAAAAGGGCTCATCGACGGAATTAGTGGGTAGTAGCAGGCAGAGCTACGGCATAACCCGCTGAGTTTCAGGCTAAAAACGAGGTTCTTACGTGCACATGCCGGTCCCGCCCTTCTCCTCGCCATTTTCTCCTTTACTTTCCAGCTTTTACATGCGACCATATACATGAATTGTATATCACACATAAACCCCGTCGAGGAAAGAATTTTTCGGTCAGGTTTTTAAGAAAGGCACATACTCATGAAACAAAAAGTAGCTCTAGCAGCCGGGGACGGAATAGGTCCAGAGATAACCGAGGCAGTGCTCAACATTTTTACGGGTGCTGGCGTCCCGCTCGACTTTGAACCGGTAGAAATGGGGTACTCGGTCTTCCAGAAAGGGGTCTCGACCGGCATGACCCCAGAGGCTCAGCAGACCATCGAGAGTCTCGGTGTTCTCTTTAAGGGACCGATGGAAACACCGAAGGGCAAGGGTGTTAAGAGCATAAATGTTACAGCCCGAAAAGTGTGGAATACCTACGCTAACAAGCGCGTGTTCCGATCTCTCCAGGGAGTCGACACACCATTCTCACGAGCGGGCATTCCGGTAAACCTAACAATAGTTCGCGAAAATATCGAAGACACCTACGGCTCGATCGAGCACTATTTGACTCACGATGTAGCACTATGCAGGCGCTTTATCACTCGACCGGGAAGTGAACAGGTGCACCGATATGCGTTTGAGATGGCTCGCGCGGAGGGCGTATCTGCAGTGACGTGCGGCCATAAGGCTAACATCATGAAACTTACCGATGGACTGTTCCTTGATGTCTTTTACCAGGTAGCAAAAGAGTATCCAGAGATTAAGGCAAACGACATCATCGTAGACGATTTGGCAATGAAGCTTGTACGACGTCCCGACCAGTTCCAGGTGATAGTACTTCCAAATCTTCAAGGTGATATTATAAGCGACTTATGCGCTGGACTCGTAGGGGGCTTAGGGTTTGCACCTTCAGCGAATATCGGAGACTACGTTTCAATCTTTGAGGCGGTGCACGGCACTGCCCCTGACATCGCGGGGAAAGGGATTGCTAATCCAACCTCCCTGCTTCTAAGCGGTCTCATGATGTTACGGCACCTTGGTCTAGCACGCGAGGCCAAGCGCATCGAAGATGCACTTATGACCACGCTCCAACAGGGGGTTCACACCGCAGACTTTGGACCCAGCAACTCACCAGTAAGCTCTACAGCAGAGTTTACTGACACAATTATCAAGAACTTGCCGCGCGAGGAGACTCCCAGTTCCGATTTATCCACCCGACGCGGAACCACGCGCGTCTCCAAACCAACCGGCGGAAACCGGATTATCGAAACACCGCGAAGCACCAGTGAAGTAGTAGGGATTGATCTCTTTATTGAGAGCAGCTCCCAGCCAATTGAAATTGCCACCCTTGTTCAGAATGGACTGCCGTCATGGTGCAGCTTAACGTTGGTCAGCAATCGTGGAACACAGGTCTGGCCTACTGGTTCTGTACTCACTGACTGCGTTAACCAACACAGACTTCGCCTAGAAGTAAACGACGGCCGAAAGGTGAGCGAGCGCGAGATGCTACAGCTCGCAGCAAACGTTTCTGAGCGGGTACGAGTCTGTTCGACTGAAATGCTTATGAAATACAACGGCGCAGCCTCATACTCGTTGGCTCAAGGGCAGTAATAGTTACGTCTGCTCTCTTTTGTTCTTCTGTTGCGCGACCTCTCCAGCGTCTTCTATAGTCGCCTAGGGAAGCGCGGCAAAACCTACCCGTAGCGAGAAAGTGGAGGTTGGGTTGATATTCGATTTTTGGTGCGGGGAAAAACCGGACGTGTATCCGCTGAGATACATGGAGGATTT
>JBIIHY010000320.1:0-3949 GCA_044235305.1 Bdellovibrionota bacterium | reverse complement strand
GCCCCAATGATCCCCGACACGTGCGTTCCGTGACCTTGGCAGTCGTTTATATCGTTGTTAATAGCGTCGGTATTGGCACCATGTATATCGTCGATATAACCGTTGCCGTCATTATCGACCCCATCGATGGCTTCCAACGGATTTGACCAGAGGTTCGGGGCTAGATCAGGATGAGCTGAGTAAATTCCAGTATCGATCACCCCCAGCAACACCGATTTTGAGCCTACACCGCGATCCCAGGCCTGTGGCGCATCGATATCGGCGAGTGGTGAGCTATTTGAGGAAAGCCCCCACTGCTCACCAAACATCGGATCATTAGGCACGGCTGCGATAGGCAGCAACACGTCAGGCTCGCACGATGCTACCGACTCATCTTGCAGAATTTCGGCACAATCTTTATTAACCTTAGACCAATTCAGTGGCTCGCGATCAATCCCCGCATTGGCTATGGACTGTGCTGCTGATTTCGGAATAACTAAATCAAAGTAACCTGAGGTCTGGCTGACTACGTAGCTCGGATCCGTAGGTGGCTTGGTCGAACTAACTCCAGTTTTACGAGTAATTAAGTAACGGCCTGCCGCCACCTCGACAGCATCAGCCCGTGCTTCAGACAAAACGCACGCCGCACAGATAAATAGAACCCCAACCACTCGCGTGGTAAGTAGCGCTAACTTATTTTTTGTTTGATCAACTCTGTCTTTCATTTTGCGTCTACCTCATTGCTCTAGCTGCCCAAACCAACGTACACCTGCCACAAGAGGCAGCTAAGCCAGTGTTTGCTGCGCGTCGATCATTTGTAATATCTTTGTAGACTACGCCTACGGCGCATACCGCCCCATTTGACAGCCGCACCGTCTTTAAAAACTCAAGTCGACGACCGCGGTCGCGCGACTGCCCCGAGAAATCACCATCATGCGATGTGCGAAGCGCCGCTCGCCCTCCAACCTGATAGAGCGCGTGCGTAAAATTAATTGTACGCACGTTAGTTGAACAGTTAGCCCGCGCTAGAGAATATCTGCCGTACCATGTACCAGAAAAGTTGGGACCAGAGAGTGCATTCCACTGCTTACGGCTGGTAGATGATCGACGAAGTGTACGCTGTCCAATGACGCTATCAGCCGCCTGAAGAGTGCGCAGCATCTGGCCCTTGGATGGTTGTCCCTCTGTGTCTGCGTTAGCAGCTCTACAATAACCTGCTCCGAAAACTGCCCCGATTGTCATCACTAGCGCCAATAGCCGTAGCGCTATTGACCACCGCGACACCGCTCCTTGCTGCGATCGCGAGCCTGAAACCACCTGCTCATTATCTCGATTACTTTGTCGCGGTCCTTGCATAACACTGCTCCTTTTTACCTACTACTCTTCTCCTGAAGCACTACCACATTCGCCCTTCAGCAGAGGTACCAAAACGGCATATCTCAAGCAAGCAAAAGGCGCTGCTAGCAGCGACATCAGATTCCTATTCTGAATTCTTTAAATGGGGTACATCGAGAGGTCTATTATTCAGGACTACCAGGGGGCCTATTTTTGGGGATCAGCCCGTCCGTCACAGACTTTAACTCACCTTTAAGCTTATTCAGAATGCTGACGCCCCTGTACCGCGCCATGAGACTAGACTGATTCTGTTCTGGTTTTAGACCAAAATCGTATGTCACTAGGGGAGAAATTCTAATCAACTGGCAGCTTAAATTCACAAAATTGGCGATTTGCACTGGAGTCACGCCTACCGGCTTTAAGAGCTTACCAAGTGCATCTCCTAGAGGCTCCCAGAAAGAGATCTGCCGATCTACCTGGGCACGTGCTGCGTCTTCTAGCTTTATGATTTTTTCACTTAGAAGACTGATAGCGATCAAGAGGCTATCACGAAACCTACCATGGGCCTCAAATCCAGGTGTATCGATTGTGCCTTTGATCTGCGTAACAAGCTGATCAAAGCGATCAATAACACTTATAGGACCACCTTGCAGAAGGTGCATATCTTTAGGCTTGAGATTCCGGTCAAGCAGCAGATTATGCAAGGGCCTGCCTCTGTCCAAATCCGCCTCTAGTTCAAGAATAGCCTTATTACAGGCTGACAATACATCGTTGGGGTGATCGGTGCCCCAGCGAACTTCTCCGTTTAATTCCGCATTAGGAGGGTTGATACCGGCCTGGCCCTGATGCGTGCCCAATACACTTCCACCTTTATTTCTAGTATTTCGATCCATAAATCCTCTCTCACTAGCAAGATTACTTCCCGGTTAATACAGAGAGGGTTATTGGCTAGTGCCGGCTTTTGGTAGCTTATCGCGGGCTTAAAAGAATAAACTTTCATTCGGCTATTGCAGGCCAAAACGGCACACACGTCTGAAATTAATACGCTTTTTAGGTGTCTCTCTGACGGCGCTATGATTCGAGCGTTTTTAACAGCATGGGATCCTTTATGCTTCCAAGCACCTGCACTATTTATAATTTTCTCAACTGCTTCTTTATGGCTCTTATGCCGGCCGTGCCTACTAATTTGGCGCTCGCCTGGCACCACGCCCGCCGAAGGTGTCAGCGCGTGTTGTATCAACTGCTGCCGCCAAGCTGCGGTCTGATATGCGCGCTAGGCTACTGGCATCGTTCCATGAGCCACCTCGGAAACCAGCACCACTTGCGGTTGTTGGGGCTGGCCATCCACTTACATTACTACGACCATCGCTATCGGTCTCGCCATCACCATGTGCGCCGCTGAAGTTGCGACCATCCGCGTTTCCTACGGTTACTACCCTCTCTCTCAGATTTCCGCTTAATTCAAGCGCGCCATAAAAACTTCCGCCAGAGTTCACTCGTGATGCATTCCCGTAATTCAAAGATGCAAAGCTGCCGACTCTAAGCGGTCCTGCAACTCCTCCGCTCCAGTTGACATTAGCACCTGCGTTTGACGGCACTTCGGTCACTAACCCTGCCCCTGTAACTCCACTCGCGTTAGTACCGGAGCTGGAGCCCCATGCGAACTCATCGCTGACTGCATCTGCTGCTCCACGCGCCGCCTTCTCGTATTCAAGTTCACTGAGAGGACGTAGCCCGGCCCAATCTAAATAAGCAGTAAGGTCTTCCCAGCTCATATAGTTCATCGGCACGTTACAATATGTCGCTCCTGCGCCTCGATCCGGAAGTGCTGCCGATCCAACATCTAACCATTCAATGTTGTTACGACCTAGCAACGCATCTGAGCTCTTACCACTCCCTGCTGTGCAATCTCGATTGCTACGTGAGGCTCCGTTCGCCGCAAGGGAGTTGAAGAAATTCCTCCACTGCTCCTGGGATATCTCATGGCGCATTACATAGAAACCTCGATAACCTTTAGGAAAAGCAGCGGGAATGGTAAACAACGAACCTGCAGCGTCTCCCCCGCCTGGGTAATAAAACCCATTACTACTAGTATTAGTGGTGCCAATTGCGTTTTCGCTTGTGATGTACCATGGATCAGTATCACTACTACCTTGAACAAACGAATTAGTGCTGGACGTATCACCCGCATAAAACGATCCCTCCGGCACATAGACCATATGAATCGCGTGAACCTGCAGATCTATTCGATCTCCAACTTCAACTCCATCCTGTCCGAAGCTCCACCTGAGCCTAATCCCATTGAAGGTATTACTGCCGAACCCAGGGGCGCTCTTGTAAACGAATGCCCCCACTCCTGGATTAGTACCGATATCAAAGGCTGCGCTCGGATCCTCAAGTCCAATCGAGATCGTGCTACCATCGGGCATAATGTGTCCTGAGTCCATTAATGAGGCGTGCTGCCAATTACCCTGGTTGCGCCTGAATTTGACAAATATCCACATGGCATCCCAATTAGAAGCTCCAGTACTTAATCGCCACGAATAGTTCCAAGACAGGTCGAATCCAATATCCATAATCCCAGTGGAGGCATCGTAATTTAGAAGCTGCTCACCACTGATCGAAGCACTCTGGG
>JBIIHY010000044.1:0-12690 GCA_044235305.1 Bdellovibrionota bacterium | reverse complement strand
AAATTAGTATCTCTGGCGCGCCCCTCTCTCTATAGTGCGGATTTGTTTTGTACCTCAAATTGTCGGCGTCAGAGCTTCCGTATTCCGAGAGCGCATATTTTATTCTTTCAAAAATAGTTTCAAAAGAATTGTCATTGCATATCCGATTAGCCCACGCTTCAAGCTGATCCCCGTGCGCCCGTGCAAGGGGACCAAAAATTTCTACAGTCTCAAAGCCAATGCCAACGCTACTAAAGACGTCAATTGCGTCGAACACCTCTCTAAGTTTTGCTATCCCGCTACTAATCATCACAGAGGTGTCTATTGAGCGAGCACGCGAGAGAGCGGGGCGCTCGAAGCCATGAGTTGCAAGACTAGACGTTTGTGGATGCGTGAGATCAATAAGTAGCGCCACAACTTGCTTTCTGAACGATCCATCGGTTAGGACTCTCTCTCCCAGTTGGTCAAGAGACGCAAATAGCGCAACGGGTGTAATATTCTCTTTTGCTAGCAGGGCTACTAGTTCAGCGTTGAGGGGGTCGTCTGATTGTCGCTCTGTAGCCTCGCTTTTCCCGAGGGCGCTCCTGCACTCGGTTGGGTACTGCTGAAGTATCTGCATGATTATCGGCCCATCAGCCTCTGGTTTGTAGTCCCCTATGCTGACAGCTGATAAGATTCGACGTTGCTCCTTCGTTGACAACACATCAAAGCCTGGCAGTTGGGTAGCTAGCTCTGATCTAATCAGGGCTGCACGCCGTTCATTAGGCGTAGTGAGTGCGCCAAAGTTTTGCTGGGCGGTTGCAATAGCCGAGGCAGATGGCGGCAAAGTCTCTTCGACAGTAGCCTTTGTATCTTCAGTCGGTGTCTCGTTAAGCATCTGGACCTACCAATTGTATTGGTCGCAGATGACTAATCTCCATCTGCGACACCACAAGTTTGACTATCTAAACCCCTCGTATCTTCTCACCTCTAAGGCGCTAGTCAACGCACTCGACGCTAAACGCTTGGGCATTGAATAGTCTCGATAGGGGCATCTCTGTCTCTTAAGGTCGCGAATTAAACCAATTGCCGATGCCTTATGGCAGCGTTATCCTTAGAAGATGAACACACTAGCTCGGGCTCTAGTATCACTGTCAGCATTCTTCCACACGCTTCCTGTCCTTGCGCAGGTGCTTGACGCAGGCTTTCCTGCTCAGGCGGCAACTACGGCTACAGGTTTAGCAACTGATTCAACAACGGTCACTGCGAAGGGCATGGTGACCTCTCGCACGTTTACCGCCGCGTCGCTACAGAGCTGTATTTCAGGCAGGCCTTCTGCTGTCACTGTCACTGCCGGAAAGAAGGCGGGAACAACGCGTATAGACAGCAGCAATGCAAAGGAGGCAGAGGCCAAAATTACCTGGGACTTTGGGTCCGATTTTCCAGCGCAGAGCTTCAAGAGCTCAAGCTTTGAAATTATCCTACTTAACGAATCTTCTATTCCTGAGGTAATCCTTTCCGCGTCAGCGACGGTGGCACTAGGAAAAGGAAATAGGTCGGCCGTTACCACCCCTGCCGCTACGATCAGGTTTGCAAATATAAAAGTTAATCAAAAGCTCTCACCGACTGGCACTGCAGTGGAGTTTGACTTCAGTAAAGTCTTAGGGAAGCAGCTCGATAATCCATCCACCACAGTTCGCTCGCTGACCTTGCAGCTAGCTTCTCCCGTAGCCTGTAATTCAACTATCCTTCTGCGGTTGGCACATCTTAAACCTAGAAGCTTGGCTAAAGGGATGGATGTGGGGTCCATAAATAGACAAGGCCCATCTCCTGGTGCAGAGCGTGCGGGCACGCCAACACCTGGAGCAAACCCTGGCTACAATTACTGCGATGACCCTTCTGTAATCGCCGAGATGCAGAGGCGTGATAGCGAATACAACGATCTCTCATCTGGTTGCTCAGAAATGAAAACTAGTTGCGCCAACTTAAAAGGGGGCGGGTATGCTCTGTCATCTGAAACTAAGGATAAGCCGCAGGGAGAGGAGTGCGCCAATAATAAGTGCGATGGAGCGCCAGGCATATGTAGCGAGTGGAGCTTTTGTATGCCACCGCAGTTTAAGGATTTCCAAAATCCGTGGTTCGAGGTTGCTGGTGCGAGTGTAGCGGAGGTGCATTCCAGCAAGTATGGTGGTCTCCACTGGCCGTGCCTTGATAAGAAGTCGATCGACCAGTCAAAGCAGATCTGCACTATGACGCCCACCGAGTTAGAGTCGTCAGTTCTTGCCTCGATGCAGGTTGGGAAGCGCTGCAAACTTCCGGATGGCTCAAACAAAGGGGTCTGTTCCAACGAGGGGATGTGCGTTCCTGATGTAAATTCATGCGAGGGTAAAGGGAATTGCGATGTCTGTGGCCCGCCAGCGGAGAAGAGGATCTGCTGGAACTATTCATGCGTAACGAAAGAGGAGGCAAAATATCAACTCTGTCAAACCACAAAGCCCATAGGTGGTGGCCAGGGAATCTGCTTGCCGTGTTTTGCGATGATTGATAGAAACGCAGATGGTGTCTGCTCCTTCGGGATTAAGGCGGGTGACCCTCGAGGGTTCTCTATGGAGGGCTCAACATGCTCGCGGCCAGTAAAAGTTAAGGATGAGATGCGACTCATTGAGGGGCGCTGCAAAAACAATTCCTGCGTATTGAATTCTCTGCCGGTAACGCCTACACCTAGAGCTACTGCTGGCTCATACTAAAGGAGCAGCGGGCGCGTGTGGTTTTTGGGCGAAGCCCCAATGGACCGCGGACCTTCCAGGTCCGCCAGGGAATGATGGTGGCGGCTCGGGATATTTTTCGGCGAAGCTGTAATGGACCGCGGACCTTCCAGGTCCGCCAGGAATGTATGGTGGGCACCTGTTATCTTTTGGCGAAGCTGTAATGGACCGCGGACCTTCCAGGTCCGCCAGGGAATGATGGTGGCGGCTCGGGATATTTTTCGGCGAAGCTGTAATGGACCGCGGACCTTCCAGGTCCGCCAGGGAATGATGGTGGCGGCTCGGGATATTTTTCGGCAAAGCTAAACCTTCGCGGTCCAGGCTAATACTGAATCAACGACGAAACACTCGCCCCTTCAAGCTTTCTACGACCCTCTAAGGCCGTAAGCTCAACAAGGAAGACATACAAAGATGCGTGTGCGCCTACTTTGGTAACTAACTCTCTCGTTGCGCACGCTGTGCCTCCAGTAGCAAGCACATCGTCAATCACTGCAACACGACCCCCTTTCTGAAGAAGCCCGCTCTTAATCTCAAGCGCATCGCTACCATACTCAAGACCGTATTCAATGCGAGTGATTTCTCCTGGCAGCTTCCCTGGTTTTCGTACGAGAACAAGTGGGACACCTAGGTGATGCGCAACAGGAGCGGCGAACAGAAATCCACGAGACTCAATCGCTACTATACTGGATACATTTGCGTTCGAGACGTGAGCTGCCATCCCTGCTACGGCGTGGCGAAAAGCCTCTGGGGAATTTAAAAGGGGTGAGATGTCGCGGAAGGTAATTCCTGGCTTTGGGAAGTCGGGGATATCAGAGATGTGTTTCTTTAGTTCCATAAAGTCAGTCCAGCCTCATTCCGTTCACGTGTTATGATGCTTCCAGAGCGAGCACCTCTTTAATACCTTCCCGCCACGGGAGTATTCTCACTCCATCAACGATATGTGCTCGCGCCGTGCGGCAGAAGCAATAGAGTATCGCTTCTGGGTTTTCCCTCTTAAAGGCAGCGAGCGAAACCAAGTCGCTGCGCTCGATGCTATCGGCTGATTTTATCTCAATCGCGCGAGGCGCATCCCCTGGGTTTCGAGCAAGGATAATGTCTACTTCTTGTCCTGATTGGGTACGCCAGAAATAGCTCTTAAAGTCGCACTGATGGTATTCGTTCAGGGCAAGTATTTGGTTTATTACTAGTGTTTCAAAAAGTTTTCCGAAGCGATACCCCGAGGGCTTCAAAGGTACGCTAAGCTCACCGCGTAGTGCGTTTAAAATACCGGTATCACAGAATAGATATTTGGGAGCAGATGAAATCTGAGACTTGATTGAGAAACTCCACACGTCAATTCGTCGCACGAGTAGGATATCAGTTAATATCTGAAAGAAGGACTCGATGGTTGCTCCAGATACACCGGCGGCTTTTCCAATTTTTGAAAAGTTCACTGGTTCGCTATTGATCTGAGCGGCAAGATCAAGGAATTTTTCAAAAGCTTGTATTTTTCTAACGAGAGCCTCCTGGAAAACTTCCTCTCGAATGTACGATTCAGCGTATGATCTGAGCTCTGCACTTGCGTCTTGCTTTGCCAGGAAAAATTTAGGTAGAAGCCCAAAACGCATCGCTTCTTCGTCTGTGAAATCAACTTCCTCGAATGTGAGGGGAAAGAGCCTAAGCATGAGTGCGCGTCCGGCGAGAAGGTTCGCGCCCCCTCTCTTAAGCTTTCTTGCGCTTGAGCCAGTGAGGATAAATCGAAAGTGTTGTTTGCCAGAGCGACTATCTTGCTCAAGGATTGCATGCACGTCATCGAGCAGCTCTGGGATCTTTTGAACTTCGTCGACGATTACCGTAATGAGCTCATCGCTCTTGTTTGAGTATAAGAATTCTTTGAAAAATTTCGGCGAGTTTAATAGTTGGAGATACTCATCTCGGTTTAGTAGGTCGAAGAAGATAGTCTGTGAGCCGAACTGCTTTCGAAGCTCGCTAAGAAGGTACGATTTGCCAGTGCCTCGTGGTCCAAGTAGTAGACAAGATTTGGTATTGCCTAACCTACTGAGAATATTAAGTGTGCGATGAAGCATACTTTATATAATAGTCAGTTATACGAAGCATGGCAAGCAGAAACGTCCCGGTCAATGGAGCGGTGTGGCGAGCTGGCCTCATTAAAAGGCGGCGCTACTTACTTACTTACTTACTTACTTACTTACTTACTTAAACTTAATTGCTTACTCGGCAGCTCCAGCTGCCTTCTTAGCCTTCTTTGGCGCAGCGGCCTTGGTCTTCTTTGTAGCAGTAGCCTTCTCTTTCTTAGGAGCAGCAGCTTTTGGTGCCTTTGCTTTAGTCGCACGTTTCTTCTTTGAAGGCCCGCGCGCAGCGCGAGCTTCAAGGAGAGCAACAGCTTCAGTCATCGTCAGTGTTTCTGGATCGCCGCCTTGCGGGAGTGAGGCGTTAGTTGTTCCATCGGTTACGTATGGACCGTAACGACCGCTCTTAATAACAACGCTTTCGCCTGATGTTGGATGCTTACCAAGATCCTTTAATGTCTTTGGCTGATTTGCAGCACGACCGCGGGTGCGAGGTTGCTTTAAAAGTTCAATCGCGCGCTCAAAGGTTATCGTAATCGGTGACTCATCGGCTGGTATTGAGCGACTCTCCTCTAGGCATTTAACGTAAGGCCCAAACTTTCCGCGGTAAACGAAGATATCTTCGTTGTTCTCGGGGTTCTTTCCTAGGTTGCGCGGGAACGAGAGGAGCTGAAGAGCTAACTCAAGTGTTACTGACTCAAGTGGTGTTCCTGCAATGAGCGAAGCCATCTTTGGCTTTTCTCCGCCCTCTACCATTTCGCCAAGCTGAACGTAGGGACCAAAGCGCCCCTTCTTTAGGTACACCGGCAAGTTTGTTGTTGGATCTACTCCGAGAGATTCAGGACCCTTAGCGGCTTCAGTAAGGATGTCAGCAGCTTTTTCAACTGTGAGTTCGTCAAATGCGATTGAATCCGGGAGCCCAGCACGTTGCTCTCCGTTAGAGAGGAAGGGGCCGTATCGACCGATTCGAACCTCTACATCTTTGCCTTGAGAATCTTTGCCGAGGCGAATGCCGCATACTTCGCGCGGATCGATCTTCTCTTCGCCGCTGGTCACAAGATCCTTTAGCCCCTGAGTTGCCCCGATCTCGCCGAAGTAGAAGGACTTTAGTTTTGTTAGGTTGTCTTTCTCTCCGCGTGATATGGCGTCGAGGTCATCTTCAAGATTTGCCGTAAATTCGTAATCAACGAGGTGCGAGAAGTAATTCTCAAGCAGCCCTATTACTCCGATTGCAAGGAACGTTGGAACAAGAGCCGAGCCTTTCTTGAAAGCGTAGTCTCGAGAAAGAACAACATCAACGATAGTTGCCCATGTGCTTGGACGACCGATGCCGAGCTTTTCAAGCTCTTTGATCAGGCTACCTTCAGTGTAGCGAGCGGGTGGTTGGGTTGTATGTTTAAGAACATCATATCCCTTCGAGGTAACCGTATCGCCCTGCTTTAGAGGAGGAAGGTTGCGCTCTTGTTCGGCGAGATCTGCCTCTGGATCGTCAGAGCCTTCAACGTATGCGCGCAGAAATCCTGGGAACGAAATTGTTTTTCCTGATGCCCTAAACGTTGCATCGTTAACGCCGATGCTAACTGAAACGCGAGTTCCTTCCGCATCCTTCATCTGCGATGCAAGCGTTCGTTTCCAGATCATCTCATATAAGCGAAATGCTTCTAGCCCGAGGCGGTCTTTAACGGTAGCAGGTGAAGTAAACTCAGAGCCTGCAGGACGGATAGCTTCGTGCGCTTCCTGCGCGTTTTTTACTTTCGTTTTATAGATGCGCGCTGAATCGGGTAGGTACTCTTTGCCAAATTCGCGTCCGATAAGGGTCCGCGATGCAGCGAGAGCCTCATCAGAGAGGGTCGTTGAATCAGTACGCATGTAGGTGATGAAACCGTTTTCGTAGAGCGTCTGAGCAACAGCCATCGTGCGCTTTGCGCCAAATCCCAATTTGCGATTCGCCTCTTGTTGCATCGTGCTGGTTGTAAAAGGAGGGTAGGGGCGCTGAGTAAACGGCTTGCTTTCAACTTCACTTACGACCGCTTGGCTTTTTGCTAGCGCCGCGGCGAGATTGTCTGCCGCAGTCTGATCGAGCAGAACAACATCGTCTCTTTTGGTGAGAGCGCCGGTGTTGGGATCGAAGTCCTTACCTGTTGCAACGCGCTTAGAACCCACATGTGTCAGTTGAGCCTCAAACGGGATTGAACGGTCAGAGGCAGCTTCAAAGATAGCTTTTAGATCCCAGTAATCAGCCGCACGAAAACGAGCACGCTCGCGTTCACGCTGTACAAGGAGTCGAATGGCAACGCTCTGTACACGACCAGCACTTAGGCGAGGCACCATCTTCTTCCAGAGTAGCGGACTTACAGAATATCCGTAGAGCCTATCGATGATGCGGCGAGTTTCTTGTGCTCTTACTAAATTCTCGTCGATCGCTCTGGCGTGGGCTAAGCTCTCTTCGATCGCTTTCTTAGTAATTTCATGGAAAACTAAGCGTTTAACTGGAACCTTGGGATTAAGCACCTCAAGCAGGTGCCAACTGATCGATTCCCCTTCGCGGTCTTCGTCAGTCGCCAGGTAGACTTCGGAAGCATTCTTTACGGCGCGCTTAAGTTCATTAACGCGCTTCTCTTTGTCGCTGGGCACTATATAAAGAGGAGCAAACTCAGAGTCGACGTTAACGCCAAGGCGTGACCACTTCTGTTTCTTGATATCAGCCGGTATCTCGGCTGCGCTGTTTGGTAGGTCGCGGACATGGCCGTATGAGGCTAACACCTCGAAGTCTTTACCAAGAAACTTCTCGATCGTGCGAGCTTTGGTTGGTGATTCTACTATTACGAGTCTCTTTGACATGGATCTACAAAAGCTATCTTCCCTAGCGCCAGCCTGCTAAGTCGGTTCAAATGATTACAGGCTATAGCCCCTTCTTTGCAACCCTTTGAGGGTTTTAAAATGCAAAACAGCGTTTTGGTTAGTACTTAACCGAACATCCGTAGGGCTCAGTTGAGGCTGGTGACACTGCCCCCCCACTCTTAAGGGTATCAATCGCCGTCAGAACGTAATTAGTTGCGCCGGCGATGTCGGTAGAGTCAGTCGATGCTTCGCTATCGATGGCACCGTCATAAACGAGGGTGCCTTTAGCATCTATCACGAACATATGGGGTGTCGTACGGGCGCCGTATGTCTTACCAACTTTGCCATCGCTATCAAGGAGCAGGGCAGTTGATTGAAGTTTCTGCTCAGCGCTTACTTCCTTGGCTTTATCGGCTGAGATATGTCCCTGCTTTCCTGGTGCAGATGAATTTATCGTAAGCCATACACCGCCATCACTAACAACCTTTGATTGAAAGCGCTGCATATCGCCGTTGCTGTAGAATTTCTTAACGAACGGACAGCCTGGGTTGAACCACTCAAGCACCACGTTTTTTCCCTTAAACGAGGAGAGCGACACTGGTGTTCCAGATGCGTCGGTCAGGGTAAAGTCAGGAGCAGGTGAGCCAACGCTAACTTCGGCAGAGGCGGCGGTGCAGGTGAATGAGAAGGTGGCGCAGAGAAAAGAGGCTACCAGTAAGTTCAAGAATGTTCGCATGATTTTCTCCTGAGAAATTATTGGTAGTAATACAACAGGTGATACCCCGTGGTACATGGTAGATATCAGCGGACCTTCCAGGTCCGCTTAGAGCTTACGTGCGTCCTCACTATCCGCTACGACCGCACCGTCCTTCACTAACATCCGCTCGTAACTTTCCCCGGTGCGCTCGCGGTTCGGCAGGATAGTAAAGGGTCCAGTCACACCGGTTGTTGGGGGCGATGTAAGAAGCTCCTGCGTAAGGGCATCTTTTTGAGAGCCGACCTTATTAACGGCTTCTGCAATTCGCGTTAGCCCATCGTAGCAATTTCCGGCGGGACGCATGGGTTGCACACCAAAGCGCTTCGCGTATCGGGCCGAGAATGATTTATCCGCCAGAATCCATCGATAGAGATGTGTTTCATTGAGTGATTCCTAACGTACTTTTTGCGCAAGCTGAGCGAACAATTTTATCTGCGACAAGTATTCGTCCTTCGGAATGCCGATGTAGTCGTGTACGGCGATGTTACGAGTCTTCAAAAGTCCTAGCCATTCATCCAAGTTATCTATTAACCCTAAGTTGGCTGCTTGTTTAATTGCTTCTCGAGGGCCTCTGCTCGGAAATACTTCCATGCATATTCTATTGCTGTCTCAAAAGCCTTGGCTATCCCGCCGAAGTAGAAATCATCTTCGGTGATCTTTGATTCAAAACTGAGAGCATGCTCCAGTGACCGCACGGCATCTGTAAATTTTGTCTTACTGGTGTTTGCCATTGTGCACTCGCTGTAGAAGCTCAAGCCTATCTCGCTCGTATCCCGCCAGCAACGTTATGTCGTGAGAGATCGAACCTAAGAAATCATCGGTCACATTTGTTAAATTAACGCAATCTATCGTCCACGGCGACTCCTCTTCGAACTGCTCCTTCTCTTCTAAAATGTCTAGAAATTCCTTGAGAGGAATGCCCGTGTGAGAGTAGACCCCAAGATCAAAGTCTGAATACTTCCGACTACGACCCCGTGCACGCGAGCCAAATAAAAAGAGAGAGGTGTTTGGGTGGTTGCGATGGATTCTCTCCACGAGCGGCATGATTGGATCGCCAGCATTTTGGGAGCTGCTTACAAGAGCCTTTTCAATTGGGATGCTTAAGGATGATAGAATCTGCTCCACGCTGCGAGGAAGCACGGATGCTCCCCTAGCAAACCTGTCTAACGTGTTGCGATGTAATCCAATGTGTTCAAGGTAGGGCTTGATCCCTCCAAATCCACGCTTGCGAACAGCGGCCTTTATGGCATCCATATCAAGAGTATACATATAGTATATAATAGCACACTATATGTGTGCTTCAAAGGTCGTTTTAGTCGAGGACTTACGATTCCAAGCTACACTAAAGAAAGACTATTCTCCCTTTACAGCTACAGCCCCTTCAACACATCCAGCACCACCCCCGGCGTAAGGATATTCGGCATAAGCTGCGCTTTCGAATTATCCCCCTTCGGTATCAAGACATTCAGAGGCACGCCGTTTCTTCCGTAGCGAGCAAGCGCTGCTGTTATGGTTGGATCGTGTGAAGTCCAATCGCCGCGAACGAGCACTACGTCTTTGCGCTTAAGTGCGTCGAGCACCTCTTGTGAAGAGAACACAACAAGCTTGTTTGCTTGGCAGGTGATGCACCACTCAGCGGTGAAATCGATGTAGATGTTTTTACCCTGAGAGGTTAGCTCCGTCAGTTTAGCTTCAGAGTACGGAGTCCATGCGAGTCCAAACGAGTCGATGTAGGGCTCGTTACTGGAGGAGCTTTGAGCAGGTTGCGTGCTAGCGCTGTGTAGTGCAAGCAGTGTTCCGCTACAAAGAACAATAGCCGCCACGACATTTAAGAAAGTGCGTATTAGCGCACGAGCTGCATGCGTTGAACGAGAAAACAACCAGAGAGCGAACGCAACAAGAAGGACACCCCACAAGAGATCCGTCACAGGGCCTATCGACTGAATACTCACCCCCATCTGTCGACCAAATACGCGTAGTAACCAGATTGAGGTTGCAAAAAGCGGAAACGCCATGAGCTGTTTAAAGGTGTCCATCCAGGCACCCGGACGTGGAAGAGATTGTACAAGCGACGGTCGAAGCGCGAGCACGAGGTATGGCAGGCTCATGCCAATACCGAGGGCCGTGAATACAAGCAAGCTCTGCGTTACTGGGAGTGTAAGAGTTGCTGCAAGGCTTGTGCTCATAAACGGCGCTGTGCATGGAGTGGCAACAGCAGTGGCGAGTACGCCATTAAAGAATGAACCGAGGTATGAAGCTGAAGTGCGTATACTCCCCGCCGCGCTTTGTACGCGCTGCCCAAGGGAGATCTCACTAAGAAATAGCAACCCCAGGGTAAAAAAGAGGAGGATCATCACCGCAACAAAAGTTGGTGACTGTAGTTGAAACCCCCACCCAAGTTGCTCGCCGCCAGCTCGTACGACCAGCATGATTGCTGCTAAGATCCAGAAAGAGGCAACGACACCGAGCGAGAATATAATCCCATGAAGTTTCACCTTAGTAGCGTCGTGCTTTGATTGCTCTATGAGGCTTAAGATCTTGATTGAGAGCACCGGAAAAACGCACGGCATTAGGTTTAAGATAAAGCCACCGAGGAGAGCAAAGATGATCGCGGTCACGAAAGGAACTGAAGCGCTTGTTGGAATCGGGAGCGATGCTAGTGGCAGGGTCGACTGAGACGGAGTGGCTATCTCAATAGCTTCTGGGCTCGTATCAACATGCACAGCGAGAGGATTCCCGTCGCTTGACCACCCTTGCTCGGATACCAGCACCCCTCGGAGTCGATTGATTGGCTCTTTGCGATTCTTATCTCGTTTTAACGTGATGGTGAGGACATCTCCCTCTTTCGTACTTGAATGTGGGCCTGCGTTAGTAATTATCTTTGGGTCGTCTGGAAAGAAACTAGCAGACGAGGGCAGGAAGCGTCCCTCCAGTGGGATGATAGCGAGAACAACATGGTCCTCTTGCTCCTCGATAGCGAGTGACACGTTGTCGAGACGGGGAGGGATTAAGCGGTACGTCTTTTCAAAAAGTGGTGCCTCCTCTGAGGGGGCACTTGGAGTTGTTGAAACGGGAAGTGTGATCGATAGCTCAGCTTTTCCTGGTAGGCACTCTTCTTTGCACACCAGCCACTCTGTGACGAGTTTTATCGCTACTTTTTTTTCTGTAGTGCCAGAGTCAATCGTTGATTGAAAGGGAAGGAGAATTTCGCTGCTTGAGTAGCCGTAGTTTACCAGGGGGCCAGTTGGAATTCTGTCAGGGTATGGCCAGAGGGGGTTGTCGATCGTAATCCCACCAGGAGCTTTCCACCGAAAGCGCGGAGGTAATCCTGAGTCTCCTGGGTTCTTCCAGTATATGTGCCACCCTGGTTCAGGTTTAAAGAGAACTCCGAGCGTGAACGTTGAGCCAGGTGCGAGAGATGTTTGGTCAGCTACTAACGTAACCGACACATGGGGGCCTGAGCCTTCGCGGGTGTCTTGGCATCCAGAGAGAAGAGCGATAAGGGAGAGAACAACGGCGAGAGTAGTAAGGTGCAAGCGCATTACAATCTTTTACTACTTGGTCGATTAACTAGGCGACAGTAAAAATCGTTGGGGCGCGGACACTATGGTCATGCAGCGAATGAAACTTCTTTGCCCTCTGCAGCCTCTGCTCGATTGCGCTCAAAGTTATCAAAGTTTATTTCAAAAATTAAGGTCTGTATGGAAGGGAGGACTCCGTTGCTCAGAACTTCACTTGCGCGGGTTCTAACCTCTGGCTGCTGTCTTGCGAGGTCTCGCTTTTGAGCCGCTAGTTCGGCCGGATGAGCGTGTACAAAGGCGCGTAGAGATTCAAATACGTTGCTGGATGCCGATAGTTTGTCAAAATCTTCTTCGAGTTGGGCTAGCTGTATTTGTAAGATTAGAGTATCGCCCGAGCCTAGGGTCTTACCCGCAAGCGTAGTGCCATCGAGCGCGTCCTTGCGACGTTCGGGAAGAGATTGTTCGTTTGCTAGAGCTGGTTGCATCTGGTTTTATTTCTTCTTTAGATCAGAGGTACCACGACATGACCGGACAAGAAAGTTAAATCGAGTTAGAAAATACTTTAAAAGTAACGGGCCTTAAAGAGCTATGTCTTGAATCGGTCGCCTATTCTGAAGATAGCCGCTTTTACTCGCCAAGAGGATTTGGGGAGGGCGAATTAGCTCATAATTCGATGTTACCGAAAGTTATGCTGCGTTAGTGGCTTGACGTGCTGCGGAGAGTCGTCGCCAGGCTAGAAATATTTTTTTCAACTTCTGTTCGATTTGAATTTTTAGCAT
>JBIIHY010000319.1:0-3961 GCA_044235305.1 Bdellovibrionota bacterium | reverse complement strand
AGAGGCATGGCGATCTTAGAACTTCGATATATCCCTGATCCTGTACTGCGGAGTGAGGCAGCTCCCGTCTCGGACTTTAACTCAAAACTTGATAAATTCCTTGACGACATGTTTGAGACTATGATCGTTGCTCGTGGTATGGGGTTAGCTGCGCCACAGGTGGGAGACAGTCGTCGCATTGCGGTTATCGAAGCGTCGCTTGAGCTCTTCAAAAAACCAACCATTACATCGTCAGCCGGAATAGCGCCAGAAGAGCACCTGCACCAGGGACGGCTTGAGATCATCAATCCTGTAATCACTAAAGGTGGTAAAAAAGTATCCTCGGATGAAGGCTGCCTCAGTATTCCTGATTATCACGACAGTGTATCTCGCCACTATGACGTCACGATAACTGCGCTTGATAGACACGGTCGAGAATTCACCTTAGCTGCTGAAGATATTCTCTCCTTCTGCATACAACACGAGATAGATCACCTAAACGGCATCCTGTTTACCGATCACCTCAGTCGCCTCAAGAAGACGCTCTTCCGCCGGTGGTGTGAAAAGCACATGCCGGAAGCAGTTGGAGAGAGGTAGATACATAGCCGCAATGAATGTTCTCTTTTTTGGCACCCCTCAATTTTCTGTCGCTGCACTGAGCGCTCTCCTTGCGATACCATCTGTAAAAGTCACAGCCGTTGTAACTCAACCTGACAGGCCCGCCGGTCGTGGTGGCAAGATAACCGCCTCTCCAGTTAAAGAGCTCGCCTTGCAAAGCGGCCTCCCGGTGCTACAACCAAACTCCTTGAAGCGAGAGCTTCCGCACATCCTTGAGCAACTTAAAGAGCTGGAGCCGTTCGATGTTGGCGTGGTGATAGCTTTTGGTCAGATCCTCCCACGAGAGGTACTCCAACTCCCTCGCTGCGGGTGTATCAATATCCATGCGTCACTTCTACCGCGTTGGCGAGGCGCTGCTCCTATTCAGAGAGCCATCGCTGCAGGCGATAGTGAAACGGGTGTATGCCTGATGCAGATGGATGAGGGGCTCGACACTGGCAACGTTTTCTGTGAACGCCGCGTACCTATCAAACCGCACGACACCACCGCTACGCTTCACGATACGCTGGCACGAGCAGGAGCAGAGCTTCTCGCTGCGGAGCTTGAGGCCATAGTGACCGGCGCTCTGCACGCAACACCTCAACCAACAGAGGGTGTAACCTACGCTGCCAAGATAACTACCGAAGAGTGTAAGCTGGATTGGAAGAAACACGCCGATGAACTCTCGTTACTCATACGAGCCTTCACCCCCTATCCCGGCTGCTTCTCATTCTGGCGCGGCAAACGTCTCAAAGTTCACTACGCCCGCCCCATTGCCAGCGCCTCTGCAGCAGAGCCCGGCACCGTAACGGTTGCCTCGGGAGGGCGACTTGAGGTTCGATGCGGAACCGGAACATTAGCCATTCAGGAACTCCAGCTAGAGGGGAAGAAACGCATGACTACAGATGAGTTTCTGCGCGGCACCGGTCTAACAGAGGGGGAAGTGTTAACGAGTTGAGGAGAACTTACTCACTCTTGCTTCTGCTCTTGATCTTTAAAAGCCGAGCAGCGATGACGCACATCGCATTTGGCACATTTTGCTGGATGTGGTGCAGGTTGTGGCGCTGCACCATCCATAATACCTCGCATCTCGTCTATCAATTTCTGAAGCCACTCTTGCTTTGCAAAGCTGTTTTCAACCCGCACTCGTCGACACGAGGGACCCAATAATAAATAGCCGTGCGTGGGCCTAATACCCTCGAATTCTTCTACCAGACGCATATAGACCAAGAGCTGTGCCGCGTATCGATCGCGCAACTTCTTAGCTAGCGGCTTCCTCTCAACCGGTATAACCACGCCTCCCTCATTAACGAGAGCATCAGGCTTGCCGGCTAACCCCTGTGAAATCGATATATATTCGCGCGGCGATAGAGTCGAGCTCCCTTCAACGGAGATAGCCACCGAACTGGGGGAAAAACCTGTAGCGCTCCTGCGATCGCGAGCCGCTCGCCCAAAGGAGCGAATAACTAAGAAAGTCGCGGCTGCCAGCACTATTAATTGTAGGCCGTGGCTCCGTAAAGAAATGTAGAAGATGCTATCAAGTGGATCTTTCGGGGAGGTAACCAAAAGAAAGAGAACGCCTGCCGTACAAAGAAGTACGACCAGGTAACGAATCCATTTGCCAAGTATGACTGACTCATCAAACAAGGCCGACCAATCGCCATGCAGCTTCTGGCCCAGCTGTGTGTCACCTCCCGACATGGGGAGATCTCTATCGATCCACTTTAACTTCCACGCTTGTGGACAAACGGTATAAGCACCGACCTCACCAGCGGCAAGAATGTGTTTACCATCCGGACTCCTGGTCGCCATCTACCGATTCCATTCTGATAGGCTGCACTACCGACCGGCTAAACTGCGTACAAGCGACATGACTTTCAACACCAAGGCACGCACCTGCGGCAGAGCACCACCAGCGCGTGGCCGAGAAGTCACCGGCGGAGTGTTAAGTATAAAGGAGCTCCCCTCTAATAGCTCTTCCGTTTCGGGTAGGTCTACAAACCCAGGTGCCATAGCGACTGTGGGAAGGTGTGCTGTTTCAAGCATGTACTGAACCTCCGGCGCTTGATGATGGGTAAGCCGCCAGAAAGCGTATCGCCCACACGCGGAGAGAAAGTCGCACCGCACACGATATCGGCCCGACTCAGGGACCATACGGACCTTAATCCGAAAATCGTGCTGCCCCTCAAGGAGAAAATTTGCCTCAAGGGTCTGCATCCACCTTTTCCGAGCACGGTAGGCCGTAATCTCGTCCAGATACAGACCTTCCAAGACCAAGCGGTCTGCGTCATACCACAACCCCAACCCGAGGGAATAATCAGCCGCTGTTCCTTGAATATCAACTTCAGACTGGTACATAGAGTCCTAAAACCATGTTTTGTAAAACCAACCACTACCAGCTACCCTACTAAAGGACAGATGAAAGTGACTACCGTTGGCAATGCCCAACCTACTGAAACCACGATATTTATGTGTACCAGTTGTGCCTGCCCTTCCGCTCACTAGGATTCTTATCGACCCGATAGCCAGCCAGCTTAATGAATCCAAACGGGGTTGATGTTTTTTCTCATCGCGGCACAGGAACGTGTGACAGCACCACTACTATCTGGTAAGGTTGCCGAATGTTCTTAGCCAGTTGGGGGCCATTTTAGGCGGTACCCGCCGGGCTATTTTTTGTGACACGTTTGAACGTAGGAAGTGATCTCGTATGAGAAGAGAAAGAGGAAATGGTCGCCGACCCCATCGTGGCGGCGGACGATCTTCCAGAGGAAGATCGGGTCGAGGGCGCGATAGATATTCGCGACGACACCCGCGACAGAGTGCTGAGAGTGGAAATCAGCGCGAGAGGATAGCAGTCGAGAGCGGAGACCTGGTCCTAATCGATCAGTTCATGTTGGCAAACCAACAGTTCATCGAGAAGATGGCCGCAATCGTTGATGAAGAGACTGAGGTGAAGAATCAGCTCATCCGTGAGTACGGCGGTAAGGTAATTAGCGTTACCCGCGGTACATACAGAATTGAGCGCGACCCCTTCGCCTATACTATCGTTGTTCACCCTGAGGGTGATACCCCTCAGTCTGCAGATGTCCTCAAGGATGCAACCGAGGAGCTCGGAGAGGTAAACATCGACACGCGCTGTTTGGCTATGCTGGACCGCGAGTTGCTCGACGACACCTCACTACTTGAGAGGTATCAGCAGCTCTGGTTTACCGGCCAAGATAAGGCTTGCCGAGACCTGTTGCGAGATAACGGCGGAGCCGTTCGCTACGGATTTCGCCGAGATGGCGATGAGCTTGGCGTGCACCAGATACCTGGCGAGGATGTCATAGCCCTCTGGCCAAAAAATATGCCAGCTGCAGAAGAACTTCCTCAGGAAGGCGCGGTA
>JBIIHY010000318.1:0-3979 GCA_044235305.1 Bdellovibrionota bacterium | reverse complement strand
ACCCCCGCCGCCGCACCAGCTCCTCCGCAGTAACCCCAAGCAGGATAACACCGCCGATAATTGCAAACTCTAGCTGGGTTGGGATATCAACCAGCACGATAGCGTTTCGTAGCACCTGCATCAGTGCAGAGCCGATGATAATGCCGACGATGCTCCATTCTCCCCCGCGCAGGCTACACCCACCTAAAACAGCCGCAGCGATGGCATACAACTCGTAGAAGTTTCCAAAGTCAGATGGTTGAGCAGAGTTCACATCAACTATAAAGAGCATCCCCCCAAGCCCAGCTAAGGCAGCACAGGCAAGGTAAGTAGTGAGCACTACCTTCTGGGTGTTGATGCCGCTAAATCGAGCCGCTGTTTCGTTTCGGCCGGTGGCTTTAAGGTGTAGGCCGTAGGGGGTGTAGTTCATAATGAGCGCCGCCAGGGCTGCAACCGTTACAGTGATGAGTACCACACTTGGAATCGCAACCGGTAAGAGGCCACCGAGGGTTAACCTAGTTTGAGTGAGGGCTTTGAGCCCCTCGAACCCAAGACCGAACCCTTGCGTCTGATCCCCTGTAATTCCACGGGTGATACCCCTATAGAGAAGTAGACCGCAGAGAGTCACGATAAAAGGTTGGAGCTTTAGTCTTGTAATAAGAACCCCGTGGGCTACCCCGATAAGGGTTGCGGTTGCAAGTAGGGCTGCTGCTGCGGCTGGCCACGACCAGCCCTGAGTCACGGCGAGCCACGGTAGTAGTGTGCCTGTAAGGCACACCACAGAGCCTATAGAGAGGTCTATCCCACCTGTTGTTATAACGAGTGAGACACCGATACTTATCAGCGCAAAGAGAGCCGTGCGGCGCAGGAGGTTCTCAACGTTAGCCGGATAGAGGAAGCGGTCGTTGAGCAGGTAGGTTACAAGACACGCCACAAGGAGGAGGATTATAAGCCCAAGGTTCTTCTTCATGCTGCTATCCTATCTCCTGAAGCGGGTGAGGCAAGGCGCATCACTGCCTGCTCTGAGATCTCTGAGCCAGTGAGTTCACCGCGAAGTGTTCCTTCACTCATTACCAGCACCCTATCTGCTAACCCTATAACTTCCTCAAGGTCACTTGAAACCATCACAATAGCGAGCCCCTTAGCTGCTAAGGTGCGTAGCTCGGTATAGATCTCACACCGTGCCCCGACATCGATACCGCGCGTGGGTTCATCGAGCAGAAGCACGGTCGGATTTGTAGCCAGGCATTTAGCGAGCACTACCTTCTGCTGATTACCCCCCGAGAGCTGCTGCACTGGTTGTGAGAGCGCAGCGCAACGCACGCGAACCGCGGCAGCGCCTGTTGCCGCCTGCTCAGACTCGCGCGCAAAAGAGCGGACAAGTCTCCCTGCTAGCTGTTCCACGCTTGAGAGGATGATGTTTTCAGCTATCGAGCTTTCAAGGATAAGCCCTTGCTCCTTGCGGTCTTCCGGGAGGAGAGCGATCCCTGCTTGCAGCGCTTGGTGTGGAGCAGTGATGTGGGTCTGAGCGCCCTGAATCGTAACGCTTCCAGAAACAGGGGAGCGCACACCGAAGATACTCTCAAGCAGCTCTGTGCGCCCTGCACCGATGAGCCCAGCGATAGCAACTATCTCCCCACACCGCACTGAAAAGGTGAGAGGGGAGTGTTTGGGGGTAGCGCGCCAGTTGCGCACCTCAAGTGCTACTTCTCCCAGTTCGTGCGTGCGGGAGCCGTACACATCGCGCAGCTCCCGCCCAACGATAAGCGAGATGAGCTTCTCGCGTGTTGCTTCGTGAGAAGCTACTACTCCAGTCAAGCAGCCGTCTTTGAGACACACTATGCGATCTGAGATAGAGAGTACCTCTGCCAGACGGTGCGACACGTAGATAATTGCGACACCTTGGCTGCGTAGCTCTGTGATGATGCGTAGCAACGTAGCAGCGTCTGCATCGCTTAGGCTTGATGTTGGTTCATCGAATATAAGGATCTGCGCGTTGTACGAGAGCGCACGGGCGATCTCAACCATCTGTTTCATCCCGGTTGAGAGGTTGGCAACTCGTTCGGCTGGGTCAAGCTCAACACCGAGCCGTTTCAGGATAGTGCAGGCAGCATCGTTCATTTTCTCTCGTTCGAGTAATCCACGCCGAGTCTTCTCGCGACCGAGGAAGATGTTTTCAGCAACGGTGAGATTGTCAGCTAAGCAGAGCTCTTGGTGCACAATTCCTATCCCTGCTGCTGTGGCCTCGGCAGGGGTAGAGCAGGTAAGCGTTTCTCCGTTTAGCCTAAGTGCCCCTGCGTCAGGGGTAACGATACCAGCGATAATCTTTGCGAGGGTGCTTTTTCCTGCGCCGTTTTCACCGATAATCGATAACACTTCGCCACGTGCGAGTGAGAGCGAAACCTCCTGTAAGACCTGCGTTTGGCCGAAGGCCTTCGATACGCTGTCTACTGCAAGGAGTTGGGGATTTGCCATATCACTGTAGCTGCGCTCGCAACTCTGCCCAGAAGCTATCAACGTTTGTTCGGTCGATGCGGCGGGCAGGGATGTCGATAAATTTCGATGGCGGGATAGCACCAGTGTTGCCAGCGAGCACCTCTTTGAGGAGTTTCACTGATTGGTATCCGTACTGGTACGGGTTCTGTACGACTGTACCAACCATCGAGCCATCCTTAATCGCTTGCAGAGTCTCATCTGCTTCGTCGAATGAGAAGACTTTAAGTGCTCCAACCTTTCCGGTCTGCTTTAACGCTTCAAGACACGCTGGAGCATTGTAGGCAAAGAGCCCCACAACACCATCGAGTTCAGGATACCGCAAGACTGCGTCCTCGCAATTTGCTTTCGCTTTCACACGATCAAACTGATCGGTGAGGGTTACAAGGAAGGTAAAAGTGCCGTTGGTTATCGGAGCGCCAGGGGGATCGTACCGCGTAGAGTCGGGGGTTCTTCCCAACACCTCATCGATAGTGCCCAGTCTCCGTTTGCGGGCGTTATCCTGTTCGACACGTCCGATAAAAATTGCAAGCTCTCCCCCGTTAGGCATCGCTTCTTTAATCATCTTTCCAAGCAATCGGCCCGCGTCGTAGTTATCCATGCCGATGTATGCGAGGCGGTTGCTCTGTGGGGCATCAGCATCGTGAGTGATAAGGGTTGTGCGTTGAGCGGCTTCATTGACGAGAGCAGTTTGATTGTCAGCGTCGATAACTGAGATAGCTATTGCATCAACTCCCTTAATGAGGAGATCTTCGACGATCCGCTTCTGATCAGCTATGCCCTCTGATGGCATATGCACTGATACCGAAGTCTGTAGATCTCTCCCGGCGGCCTCGGCCCCAGCTTTGGCGATTGTCCAGAACGATGCTACGCCGTTAGTAATATAGGCTATCTGTGGGCCGGACTGCTTTGAGCTCTTGCAGCCAGTTATGAGCACGATCGCAGCAGCAACGAAGCAAAGGGCAGCAGGGACCAAGTTCTTCTTCATAAAGAGCGATTATTACGAGAAAAGCGGGGATGGGTAAAGGGAGTTCGAGAGGGGGGGAAGTCCTCATCCTTTTCGGATTGGTGGGAGCTAAGGAAACCGGTGCAGGTGCAGGATGAAGAGGAGGATTAGGATTAGGACGCACAGCCGTTAATCACCCAAGCTCTGCATCTAAAGTAGAACTAAAGATCCCACGGATAGTAAAAAGATAAAAACGTGGCGGTTTCGGGATATACCGAAACCGCCCCAGGGCAGGAGAGGGAGGTAGGATCTGTTTCCTATGCCGACCTCTTTTTTCGTAACAGGTAGAGACTTGCTCCAACTGCTGCGACGATAAAAAACGCTGGCAGCCAGGACTCTTTTGAAGCCCATAAGCCAAACAGCGTCGCCATTGGGATGAAAGTCATCCCCAATAGCAAGCCGAGCCCAGCAGGCTCGGCTTGCTTGTCTCTAAAGCCGGAGTAAAAACTCCAGCCTGCCACGGCCAGCATTCCGAGGCTGGTCGTGGCAGCTGACACTTCC
>JBIIHY010000043.1:0-12816 GCA_044235305.1 Bdellovibrionota bacterium | reverse complement strand
AATCTCCGACGGAACGTTTACAGAACGCACCTGCGCGTCGACCTCAAGCCCACGTCCAGAGAAAACCTTCAGTGTAAATGTTCCGTCTGACATTGTCCCCTACCTACCTTCTTATGCAGCCTGTGCGAATTCAGCAGCCAACTTCTCTGCCTTAGCGCGAACAGAATCGAGAGTGCCCACCATGTAGAACGCCTGCTCTGGAAGATCATCAAGCTTACCATCAACAAGCTCGCCGAAGCCCTTAATGGTATCTTCGAGCTTACAGTAAACTCCTGGAGTTCCAGTGAAAGTCTCGGCAACGTGGAACGGTTGCGAGAGGAAGCGCTCAATCTTACGAGCACGAGCAACGGTGAGCTTATCTTCCTCAGAAAGCTCATCCATTCCAAGGATCGCAATGATATCTTGAAGGTCCTTGTAACGCTGTAGAGTTTGCTGAACCTTACGAGCAACACGGTAGTGCTCATCTCCTACTACACTTGGCTCAAGAACGGTTGAGCTTGAAGTGAGAGGATCTACTGCTGGGTAGATACCCTTCTCTGCGATCGAACGCTCAAGCGCAATCGTTGCATCCAAGTGTCCGAACGTTGTTGCTGGAGCTGGATCAGTGTAGTCGTCCGCAGGAACGTATACAGCCTGAATCGAAGTGATCGACCCCTTCTTAGTTGAAGTAATACGCTCCTGGAGCTGTCCCATGTCAGTTGCGAGCGTTGGTTGGTATCCTACTGCGCTCGGCATACGTCCGAGAAGCGAGGACACCTCTGAACCTGCTTGCAAGAAGCGGAAGATGTTATCAACGAAGAGCAGTACGTCACGATTCTCTTCGTCACGGAAATACTCAGCCGCGGTAAGAGCGGTAAGAGCAACACGGAAGCGGGCTCCTGGCGGCTCGCTCATCTGACCGTACACAAGGCACGCCTTATCAATAACGCCTGAATCTTTCATCTCGTGATAGAGGTCGTTTCCTTCACGGGTACGCTCACCTACTCCGGCGAATACAGAGAATCCTCCGTGCGCCTTAGCGATGTTGTTAATGAGCTCCATGATGATAACTGTCTTTCCTACGCCGGCACCTCCGAACAGTCCGATCTTTCCTCCCTTAAGGAACGGTGCAACGAGGTCAACCACCTTGATTCCAGTCTCAAGGATTGTCTTTGATGTCGATTGCTCTTCAAACGAAGGAGTTGGACGGTGAATCGCCCAGCGAGTGTCTGTATCAACTGGCCCCATCTCATCGATTGGTCGGCCAGTCACATCAAGGATGCGTCCAAGTGTCTTCTGTCCAACAGGAACCGAGATCGGCGCGCCGGTGTCGATTACATCCTGTCCGCGAACGAGACCTTCGGAGGAATCCATCGCGATTGCGCGTACCACGTTGTCGCCTAAGTGCTGTGCAACCTCGAGAACGAGGTTGTTCTCTTGATTGTCGATATTTGGGTTGGTGGTTACAAGAGCGTCGTAGATCTTTGGAATCCCAGCGCCTTGCGGAAACTCAACGTCGATTACGGCGCCGAGCACCTGAACAATCTTTCCTTTGCGTCCTACATTTTGAGTCATAGTTTTCTTCCTTTTGTTACTTGAGTGCTTCAGCGCCACCGACGATGTCGAGTAGCTGGTTAGTGATTCCGGTCTGACGCAACTTATTACGCTTGAGCGTCAATCCGTGGATCAGCTCAGACGCATTCTTGGTTGCATTATCCATAGCGGTCATACGACTGGCGTGCTCACTGGCTTTAGTATCGAAAGCCGCCTGTCGAACCGTTGCCCGCATTATGCGCGGTATTACTGCATCGAATACGCGCTGCGGATTTGGCTCAAAGAGCGTTACACCTGCAGCAGCACCAGCCTGCTGAGAGGTAGTCGAGATTGAGTCCAAACTAAGAGGCAGGAGCCGATCTGACACAGCAGTCATCGAGATAGCTGATTTAAAGCGCGTGTACACCACGTACAGCTCATCGTATTCGCCCTTTAGGAAATCAACCTCAAGGCGCTGACACACCTCTTGTATCGGCCACATGCCTGGATCCTCCGGAAGGGCCTCTACAGATTCGCGATACATCTTGTTACTTCTGCGGTAGTACTCAGCTGGCTTCTTACCGAGGATAACACCCTCGATTTCACATCCGGGATACTTAGCAGAAAGCTCTTGGTACAACGCATCAACGCGGCGATTTGTATTTGTGTTAAACGCACCACACAAACCGCGAGCGCCGCCAAGAACGAGAACACGAACCTTTTTTACCTGCGTCTTTGCTTCAAGCAGAGGGTGAGTAAACTCACTTCCCGCTTGGAGCTGAGAGAGCACCGAGCGCAAGGCATCGGTGTATGCACGTGAGCGCACAACCGCCTCTTGCGTCTTACGCAATTTCGCCGCTGACACGAGCTTCATCGCGTAGGTAATCTTCTTTGTGTTGTTCACCGACTTTAACCGTCGGCGAATCTCTTTAAGTCCTGCCATGGGGCCTTTCTTCTCTTAAAGCTTCGTTAAGCTGCGTTAGCGTGAGCTTGCGAGTCCTTGGTAGCCTTAGCTCCCTTTCCTGTGCCGTTTGCAGATGCGCCGAGCGTTACTGCTGCTCCAGCTATAAACTGCTCTGAAAAGGAACCGATAGCCTTCTTTAATCGCTCAGTTATATCCTTATCAAGCTCAGCCTTAGTGCGTAGGTCGCCCATCAGGTCAGCGTGGCTTGAAAGCATATAGCGGTGCAGAGCTTCCTCGAACGGACGAACCTGATCTACTGCTATCTTATCCGTAAATCCGTTAGAAACAGCGAAGATTGAAAGCACCTGAAGCTCAACTGGCATGGGCACATTCTGTCCTTGCTTTAGAATCTCAACGAGTCGAGCACCCTTTGCAAGCTGTGCACGGGTTGATGCGTCAAGGTCAGAACCGAACTGCGCAAACGCTTGCTTCTCTCGGTACTGAGCGAGATCAAGACGGAGGGTTCCTGCGACCTTCTTCATAGCTTTAACTTGCGCGGCTCCTCCTACTCGGGATACTGAAAGACCTACGTTCACCGCAGGACGGATACCAGAGTTGAACAGATCCGCCTCAAGGAAGATCTGGCCATCAGTGATTGAGATCACGTTCGTTGGAACGTATGCAGATACATCACCTTCGAGTGTCTCAATAACTGGAAGCGCAGTAAGCGAGCCGCCGCCGAGCTTATCGCTCAACTTAGCTGCACGCTCCAAGAGCCGTGAGTGAAGGTAGAATACATCTCCTGGATACGCTTCGCGTCCTGGTGGTCGACGTAGGAGCAGCGACACTGTACGCCATGCAACAGCGTGCTTGGAGAGATCATCGTAAATGATAAGCGCGTGCTTTCCGTTCTCCATGAAGTATTCACCCATGGTGCAACCAGAGAACGGAGCCAAGAATGAAAGCGGTGCTGGCTCAGAGGCAGTTGCTGCAACCACGATAGTGTGGTCCATAGCACCGTGCTCCTTCAAGCGCTCTACTACCTGAACAACAGACGATCGCTTCTGACCGATAGCAACGTAGATACAGATTACGCCGTTACCCTTCTGGTTGATGATCGTGTCGATTGCAACCGTTGTCTTTCCAGTCTTCTTGTCTCCGATGATCAGCTCGCGTTGACCACGCCCTACTGGGGTCATTGCATCGATAGCCTTGAGGCCTGTCTGCATCGGCTCATGTACGGACTTTCTGCCGATAATTCCTGGTGCCTTGATCTCAAGACGACGGGTCTTATCGGTTTTGATATCGCCGAGTCCATCGATTGGGTTACCGAGGGCATCAACCACGCGGCCAATCAAAGCCTCTCCTACTGGAACCTGCGCGATCTGGCCAGTACGACGCACCGTGTCGCCTTCAGCGATAGTAGTAGTGTCTCCCATTACTACGAGACCAACGTTGTCCTCTTCTAGGTTGAGCGCGATACCGCGCACACCGCTTTGAAACTCAACGAGCTCACCGAGCGCAACTCGTCCAAGGCCGTAAGCGCGGGCAATTCCATCTCCTACGCTGAGTACGCTACCAACCTCTGCGAGGTCTTGCTCACCAGAGGCTCCGCCGATCTTGTCCTTGATGATTCTGCTTATCTCGTCTGCATTTATTGTCATAATCTCTCTTTACCTCATCACCAAAACTTATTTACCGAATAATCTGCGATGCAATTCTCTGCAACGTGCCTGATACCGAGCGATCAAGCAGTCTATCGCCCATGCGAATCGTTGCGCCTCCGAGTAGCGAAGGATCGCTCTTTACCGTAAGCGTTACTTCGCCACCCAACTCACGTGACAATGTGCTCTTAAGAGAGGCTACAACATCATCGTTAGCTGGCGTTGCAAGAGTAACCTCAAGCGCTAGACTCTTCTTGTACTCACTTACAAGGAGTGAAAATACGGCCGCTACCGCGGGGATAACGGAAGCCTTACGACGGGCAACCATAAGGTGCACTGCTTTCTTGGTTGGCTCCGATACCCAGCCACCCAGCGATTCTGCAATTGAATCAACAACTGAGAGTCGTACTGTATCGGAGATACGTGGATTGTTCATCGCTTGACGAAACTCAGCACTCTCCTTCCAAACGGCAGTGAGAGACTGAAGCTGCGCATCGACGCGATCGAACTCTGCTGGCGCAGTTACATCAAAGAGCGCTCGCGCATACCGCTTTGCAACCCTCTCTTCTCGTCCTAAAGCCATGTGTGAGAGCTCCTTTACTTAATCAAACCTAAACCAGCCTCTTTGCTCGACTGAGCGCGGCATCTACGTACTGAGGCTGCTTAGCCGAGTATTCACCACGGGCAAACTTCTCGCGTGATATCTCAAGCGCCTTAGCAACTAGAGTTGCGCGGAAAGCAGCCTCGGCCGATCTCCCCTCGCCTTTCAACAATTCCTTGGCCTGCGCTGTCATCCGCTCAGCCTTTTCTTTAGCAGCAGCAACGATAGCCTCGGCCTCAACTTTGCCCTGACGTACTATTTCTGCTCGCGCCCGCTCTTGTTCAGCAGTGAGGTTTTTTAGTAGCGCTTCGGTTGCATTCAGCTCACGCTCAGCAACACCAACCTCATCGGTTGCACTTGTGACAGCATTCAAGATAGAAGCACGACGAGCTGCCCAGGCGCCTCCTATCGGTTTACGCACGAGCGTAAAGAGGAGCGCCACATAAATTAAAAAATTCATCCAGAAAACACCGAGGTCGGCGATTGATGGCTCGTGGTTTGCGCCACCTGAAGCCCAAGCGGAGGTGGATGCAAAAACAATGAAGCCTACCGAGAGAGCAGATCGTAGGAGTGTTGTGAGGGTGTGTAATTTCATAAGCTCTACGAATAAAACCGTTTAGGTACTCAGGCATACAACGTCACCCGACTTTACGGCGACGGCAGAATAGTAGCAAACGGCAAAGAAGTCACGCCTTTAGGTTCGATTTTTAACGCGAAAAACGGCGAATGATTAGTGGACCGTAAGCTGCGAATCAACTTTAGCACTTAGTATCGCTGCCAGCTCCTGGGCATCGGTTTCAGCGCGCTGCTTGGCTTCGGAGACCTGGCGCTCTATAGCAGCGCGACCTGCTGCAAGCTCTGAGGCAACCTTGGCCTCAGCGGCTGCGATGATCCCAGCGGCTTCCTTCTTGGCCTCGGCAACAGCATCTGACTTCTCGCGGTTGGCCTCGATGCGGGTCTGTAAAAGATTCTCGTCGTAGCGCGCTCGCAGGGCCTGAGATTTCTGCTTCATCTGGCCGGCTGTAAAAAGCGCACCCTCAGTAACGCTCTCGCGCTGCTCAACGTGCGTTAAAACGGGGCGAAACAACCCCTTAGCCAAGGCTCGATAGAGCCCAAAAATAAAGATTGTCCCCACCACAATCATCTTTGCGTCGAGGGGGGTTAGGGATATTGCGGCTAGAACGTCTGTTACGGTTTGCTCCATAGGTCCCCAGATTCGTTGATCTCTCTAATAAAATCAACCGTTGGCGACACTTTCCTCATGCGCCACCTCGGGCATCGAGCAGCGCCCTACAAAGCTAGCACCTGGCTCAATGACAAGACGCTCGGTGGAGACATCGCCACGCGCAATAGCGGAGGCGGTCAAAGTAAGAGACGATGTCGCGCTGATATCACCCTTTACACCGCCTGAGATAACGACATCGACGGCACGAATCGACCCCTCTACTGCCCCACCCTCTAAGACGACAACTTTACCGTCAGAGATAATCTGCCCCTTAACGGCCCCGGCGATAACGATCTCGCCAGTACCCTTAAGATCACCGGCTATAACCACGCCAGCACCGATGTGAGTATTTGCAGGGGCTCCCGCTGCCCCTTTCACTCCTAAACTAAAAACCCCTGGTGTGCCCGCTGCTGCTGCTGTTGCCATAGTGTCTCCCCTGTCAAAAGGCATTCCCTTAACTTAATTACTCAATACATCGATTAATCTGTCTAATTCAGCATCCGAGAAGAAATGTAGCTCTATCGCCCCACCCTGCTTTCCTTTTCTGATGGTAACCTTAGTTCCGAGCGCGTTGCGCAGTCGCTCTTCAATCTCTGGAAATTGGGGCGCCTGAACCGACTGACGCTCAACAGCAACCTTTCGTGGTCCATCCAAAACAACTTCGCGGGCAACGATTGATTCGAGTGCGCGCACCGAAAGCCCCTCTCCTATTACCTTATGAGCAAGGCTTATCTGTGCAGAGGGCTCCTTCACGGTAAGGATAGCTTTGGCGTGGCCAATCGATAACTTTCCTTCCCTTACAAGATCTTGAACCTGCTGGGGCAGCTTCAAAACACGAACAACGTTTGCGACAGTAGCACGCTCCTTCCCTACCCGCTCAGCGACCTCTTGCGCGGTCAGCGAGAACTCATCCATAAGCCTTTGATATCCCTTGGCTTCTTCGATTGGATTGAGGTTCTGTCGTTGCACGTTCTCAACGATTCCAACCTCAAGGGTCTCTTTATCGCTTAATTCACGAATGATTACAGGCACTTGAGATAAGCCTGCTTTTGTAGCCGCACGGAAGCGCCGCTCCCCGGCAACAATTTGATACTTCCCAGCAAAGGGCCGAACAAGTATCGGCTGAAGAACTCCAAGTGTCTTAATTGATTCAGAAAGTTCAGCTATCTCAGAGTCAGAGAAATCAATTCGCGGCTGATTTGGATTCGCCTCAAGGGAGGCAAGCTCCAAGAACGTCACACCAGAAACCTGATTGCTTTCAGGCACTTGAACAGAATCAGCTAAATTCGCTGCTGGAATCTCAGCAAGGATAGTTGTTGAAGAAGCTGTAGGCACAACAGGCACGGGTGCCGCCGAGGAAACCAGTGCACTTAACCCCCGTCCAAGAGCTGAACGTTGTGGCTTTTTTAAATTCTTTGCTAAATCCATATCCATCACCTTAAAAGTGTTCCACGTGGAACAAAATCGCTAAGCCGCCTTCGCTGAATCACCACTCTCATCGAGACCAAGCCGCTCGATGAGCTCTCCAGCCAAAGCTAGGTAAGCCTTAGCTCCTGCGCTCTGTGGGTCGTAGCTGCAGATCGGCAAGCCGTGACTCGGGCACTCAGAGAGCTTAACGTTGCGGGGAATCCTGGTCTTAAAGATCTGCTCTCCAAAGTGCTTGAGCACTTCTTCATATACCTGCACCGAGAGGTTCGTTCTTGCGTCGAACATCGTCAAGAACACCCCAAGGAGCTGTAGCGCTGGGTTGAAGGTCTGCTGCACGAACGAAATTGTATTAAGGAGCCCGCTTAAACCCTCGAGCGAATAATATTCCGCTTGAAGTGGCACAAGCACCCACTTGGCCGCACCAAGCGCATTCAGTGTCAGGAGGCCAGAGGAGGGGGGACAGTCTATTAAAATAACATCGTACTTAGACTCAAGCTCGGCAATCGCAGACCGCAAGATCAACTCTCTGCCCGGGGTCTTACCGATCTCAAGCTCAAGACTGACAAGGTCAGGGGAGCCAGGAACAACATCAAGTCCAGGAGTAGAGGAGGGGACAACAACGCTCGGAAGCGTTACGCGACCAAAGAATACATCGTATAGGTCAGAGCCCTCTGGGTGCTTATCAACCCCGATACCGCTGGTAGCGCTAGATTGAGGATCAAAATCAAGGAGAAGAACCTTAAAACCTAAGAGGGCTAGTTGAGCAGAGAGGCTAACTGCGCTGGTTGTCTTACCAACACCACCTTTCTGATTCGCCAAGGCAACGACGTGCGCCATACAAAACACCTAAAAAAATGAGCGAACGCAGTGGTATCACGAGGCGCTGGCAGGAACAACAATAAAGTGAAGATAAAAAATGTTCCACGTGGAACATTTTTGGATTTCTAATCGCTGGATCTGTTCCACGTGGAACACTTGAGAGCTACCCCGAGGCTATATCAACAGCGAAGAGGCGCTTACGAACCTCTGCCAACCCCTCAAGCAGCTTTTCAATCTCAGAATCAGAGTGCATGATTGATAAAAGGATTCGCACCACAGCACCGTTCTTCCGGATACCCTTGGCAGGTATTGAATCAACAAGGATGCCTCTTTGAAGCATCGCTTCCTGGATGGATTGAGATAGAGCCACGCTATCGCACCACAGACTCAAAACTGGAAGCTCTCCACCACCTAAAACTCTCCACCCCTGAGCACTCAGTGCTGTGGATACCAATTTTGAACGAACCGCTAGCCGCTCACGAACTGAGAGCGCAACTTCAATCGTATCAAGCGCCACCTGCAATGAGCGCGCGCTTGCGGCAGAGGGCGGCTGCTCGAAACGGAGATACCGAGAGCGCTTGGTAAGAAGCTCCTTCAATTCAACGGGGCCAACTACAGCCGCACAATTAGCGCTTGGCGCACAACTAAAACCGGCTAGCCGTCCTAAAAGGGCAGGGGAGCCGGGAACATTCTCAGCCGATGCGGCCCCCCGCATACCGGAGATCCCAACCAAGCCTGAGTCATCTATCAGTAGCCAGGCCCCTGAGATCTCAGCCGCAGCCACAACCGACTGCATATCAAGCACCTCTCCGGTTACAAGCGATAAGCTCTCAACTACTATGAAGACCCGCTTAGCGAGCGCGTACCGCTCTAGCAGGCTACGTAGCTGAGACTCACTGTCAAACTCGCAATACTCAGCACCTACCAACGTACAGGCGTCAGCCAAGGGTAGGGTGGTTAAAGTTGAACCGAGCACGACCACCCCCTCGGAGCACAACGCTGTTATTGTAGTTAGAACAGCCTGATTGCGGGTAGAGAAGAGGGTGGCACTTTCAGCAAGGAAGAACTGAGCGATGCGCTGTTCACACTGCACGTGCGACTGGGAAAGGGCACCAGAGAAACGGTAGGCAGAAGGGGACACACCAAGCTCAGTTGTGGCCTGTACGGCTTGCGTAACCAACTCGCGGCGTTGCACTAAGCCAAGGATATCCCACGATGCAAAGCTCACCACGCGCAAATTGCGATAGAGCGGATGGAGGGGATCGCCCCCAGCGCGCACACCGATATCGGGCGCACTGTGTGCGATCTCAAGCGCAAGCTCTCGCTGAAGTTCTTTTTTTACGCCCAATTTCACGCGTTTTTACTTATCAGTCATCAAGAGGCACGACTCAATCAACGGATCGATCTCGCCATTTAATACTGCATTAACATCGGATGTTTCGTACTCGCTGCGCAGATCCTTAACGAGCTGATACGGCTGAAGCACGTAGTTTCGGATCTGACTTCCAAAGTCGATCTTCTTCCTGGTGCCTTTCAGCGCATCCATCTTCTCGCGCTGCTCAGCCTGCTGAACTTCATAGATCTTCGACTTCAGGATCTTCATCGCGCGTGCACGATTTTTATGTTGAGACCTTTCGCTCTGACACGCAACCACGATGCCGGTTGGCATATGCGTTAAGCGAATCGCCGAGTCAGTTTTATTAACATGCTGCCCTCCAGCTCCCGAGGAGCGGTAGGTATCAACACGCAGATCTGCCTCGTTGATCTCAACCTCTATCTCTTCTTCGATGTCTGGAGTGACGCTAACGGATGCAAAAGAGGTGTGTCTGCGCGCATTTGAATCAAACGGTGATATGCGAACCAAGCGGTGCACCCCCGATTCATTCCGCAGATGGCCATACGAGTAAGCACCCTCAACAAGAACTGTGGCGTTTTTAATCCCAGCGCCTTCCCCAGGCTGATAATCCATAATCTCAGTTGAGAACCCCTTACGCTCAGTCCACCGCAGATACATTCGCAGCAGCATATCGGCCCAATCCTGTGCCTCGGTTCCGCCAGAGCCTGCATTGATCTCGATAATCGCGTTTTGGCTATCAAACTCACCGTTCATCTTGCACTTAAACTCAAGTGCTCCGATAGCAGACTGAAGCTCAGGAAGTAGCCGCAACGCTTCGGCTACAAACTCTTCATCTGCACTTTCTTTGCTTAATTCAAAAGCAGCCTCGGCATCAGCTTTAAGGGCTTCAATCTTTCGGAACTGATTCAGCCTCTCCGAGCACTGCCCGCGCTCACGCATAATAGACTTAGCGCGCGCCGCATCGCTCCAAATCTCATTGGACTGAGACTCACGCTCGAGCTCGTCTACTCTCTTTTCAAGGGATGGGATGTCAAAGAAACCCCCTCAAAACCTCGATTCGCTCACCGAGGCCTTGAAGCTTGTACTTATATTCGGATGGTTCAAAGGCTAACGTCATAGTAACGCTATACGTTGAGAAGGGCAGGGCGTCAACAGCGCTCTATCGTGCCGGAGGAGAAAGCGTTACTGGCAATCGTTAACTCTGAGTTTTTAAATTGCTCTCTGTACCCTTTAGCTCGCTGACCCGAAACGCTCGCGATAATCTTCACGAACGGGCGAGAATGCCTAGAGAAACCCTACGCCGCCAACGACTGCTGCTCCACCTGCCCCTGCGGCTCCACCCCTTGACCAGATACTGAGAGCCGTTCGAGCAAATCCTGAAGCCCCGCAGCGGATGACACCGGACGGCCTTCAAGGAAGATATCGATTCGCGACTCTGCCATCACTAGCGCTTTAAACCCAATAGTAACTGGACCAGGACGTTTGCGCTCAGGGTTCGTGCGATCAACAAGGCGCTGTATTGCACATCTTCCACAGCTATCGGAGCCAAACATATCAATAAGCCATCCAGGTTGCTTTGATATCGCGTAATCAAGCGACGCTGCTGAGCTGCCGTGCGCACCGACTAACAACGGAGATTCCCCCGATTCAATTTTAGAAAGCGCTGCCTTAACGAAGAGATAGCTGAGAGCACGAACGGCTGATGTCCACTGGAATGTTCCAGCATTTCTCGAAGCCCCCGATGTTTTGCCCCGCACCGTAACACGAGTTATATCAAGCGGAGCGCCCCTAAAGCAGGTTTCAATAAGCTCAACCTTCTCAGACCCTGCGAAATAGAACTGGAATTGTCGTAAAGTCATAGATGAAACCCTCCATCAGTAGTGAACAATTGGCTACGGGTATACAGCAAAACTACCAAAGAGGATTCCTGACTCAATTTCGGAATGAGACTCAGAAGTAGCACGGAGCGTCTGTAGGTAGTACTCGGGGATTCAGAATTGGATTCGCCGTTAACGATACAGGCAGCAACTACAAGCTCTTAGACACCGTGTCCCGTATCTGCCTCTCCCGCCGCCGCATCTTCTGCGCTTCAGAAGCAGGAACACCCTCGTGGTCGTACCCACATAAGTGCAAGATGCCGTGCACAATAAGCCTTAGAAGCTCACTGCGCGGCGTGACGCCAAACTCTTTTGCTTGCCTAAGCGTGGTATCGGTAGAAATAACGAGATCCCCAAGGTAGCTCCCAACCACACCGCGCGGCTTGCGCTTACCACGTATCTCTTGCGGTTCAAATTGAGGGAACGAGAGCACGTCAGTTGCTTTGTCTTTGTTGCGATATTCTCGGTTGATAACTCGCATCCTCTTATCGTCAGTAAAGAGCACATTAAGCTCGCACACTTCACTAATCTTTACATCACGCTCTGCGTGACAGAGCACTTCGGAGATTACCGTACGAATCCAGCGCAGAGGGATTCGCAACTTTCTGCTCTCAAATGTGCAGTGAATCTTCCACTCGCGCGGCGCTGCCGGCGTTGAATCACTGCGCGCGACACCGCCCTTCCTACTTGATTTTGCAACTTTCCGTGTCACAGGATCTACTTAATCGCTACACTTCATCTCGGTCATACGCTTGAATGATGCGCGATACGAGCGGGTGACGAACGACATCCTCATCTGAGAAATGCACGATGGAGATTCCTTTGGTGTTGTTTAAGATCTTAAGCGCGTGGCTCAATCCAGACTGAGTGCCCCGTGGGAGGTCTATCTGCGTTACATCTCCTGTAACAACACACGTTGAGCCAAAACCCAATCGTGTAAGGAACATCTTCATCTGAACAGGTGTTGTATTCTGCGCTTCATCAAGAATAACAAAAGCATTAGAGAGAGTTCGCCCACGCATAAATGCAAGCGGAGCAACCTCTACAACGCCTTTTTCAACCATATCCTTGGCGCGATCAAAATCAACCATATCGTGCAGCGCATCGTAGAGCGGTCGCAGATACGGATTAACCTTCTCAGCCATATCTCCTGGAAGAAAGCCTAGCTTCTCGCCAGCTTCAACGGCGGGACGACAGAGCACAATACGCTTTACCTCTTTATTAAGAAGAGCTGTCACAGCCATCGCCATTGCTAGATACGTCTTACCTGTTCCAGCTGGCCCCACACCGAAGATTACGTTGTGGTTCTTAATCTCGTCGATGTATGTCTTCTGCTTGAAAGTCTTTGGAACAATCTTTGTGCGCTTCCCAGAGACTCGGATCTCGTCTCGAAAGAGCTCTTCAAGCCGCAGCTTTCTATTTCCCGAGA
>JBIIHY010000042.1:0-12826 GCA_044235305.1 Bdellovibrionota bacterium | reverse complement strand
GGGAGCTTGGTTGCTTAAGGAACACCTACTTGTGACTAAAGCGCTACCCTATTCAGGGCCTCACACTACTTCTGCATATGTTTTTAAAACATATAGATGGCGCTTTGCGCTTAGCGTTTTCGTAGCAGAATGCCCCTAATACGATGAATTTGCTCGGGCAAAAAGTTGCTTTAAAAGCAGACAAGCTGCGATTCTTAAGTGCGCGGTCTCTAAGAGAAATAGCTAAAGAGAAATAGCTAAATATCCGCGTATTCCACAGCAAGAATATTCCTGCACAGCGGTTGGAATCAGAAGAGGCTTCGTGGTTGTGGTGCTGATGATGATTAGATACGGCTAATCTGATCCAGGTGTGCTAAAATGCGTGATGCTAGTTGTTTGTTCAAGCGTGGTGGTTCGCTTCTTCATTTTACGCAGGCTCTTATGAAGAACTTTCAATTTACCCCCGATTTTCTCTTTGGTGTTGCAGATGCCGATCTTCAAGTAATCGGTGAAAACGCATGTGTGCACGAAGAGGGGGCTCAACCAACTATGTGGTCCTCGTTCGCCGCAGAGGGAAGAACGTGGAACGGTGATTCGCCGGGCGTCGGTATTGACCGCTATCACCAGTGGAAGAGTGATGCGGAGTTAATGGTAGCCTTTGACGTGCAGCACTACCGCACGTCGGTATCGATGAGTCGGTTGCTCACACCATCAGGAGCTGTGAATAAGAATGCTGTTGCATGGTACCGTTCCTATTGGACACATCTGAAATCAAAGGGAGTGAGGATCTATGCCACGCTTTATCACTGGGAGCTTCCTCAGTCTTTGAGTGATAAAGGTGGATGGCTCTCACAAGACACCATTGCAATGTTCGTTAAGCACGCCGTTGCAGTGCATGAGCATCTCGGTGACTTGATTGATCAGTACTTCACGCTCAACGAGCCGTGGTGCGCCACTATGCTGAGTTATCATCAAGGGAAACATGCCCCAGGGCACGTATCGCTTAAGGATGCTCTTCTAGCCGCTCATAATATCCTTCTCGCTTCCGGTGTGGCGTTGAGGGAGCTCCTCTCTCGCGATCCTTCGCTTAAGATTGGAGTCGTTTTGAATTCGCAAGCGCACTATGCTGCTTCCGCAGACCCCGCTGATATTCGAGCGCAAAAGATCGCTGACTGTTACTTTAATCGATGGTTCTACGATCCTCTCTTTCTGGGAAAGTATCCCGAGGAGATCCTTCCGGTGATTGAAAAGCATCTGCCGTCTGTCTCCAAGAATGATATGGAGACCATCAAAGTTGGAGAGTTGATGTATGCTCTTGGGGTCAATAATTACTGCGGTGAGGTGGTAAAGGCGGATCCGACGCGGGATATCGGATACTCCTCAGTTAAAGTACCCGGCGGGCCCGAGAACGATCTTGGATGGCCAGTATTTGAGTCTCCGACCTATCCAGCTGGGCTCTTTGATATCCTTCATCAATTCTATCACTCCTACCGACATCACGGTCTTAAGCGGATCTACATCACTGAGAATGGGATGGCTTTACGGTCAAATTTTGATGGAGAAGGCCGACTTCTGCCAGACATTCGCAGGGTGGACTACTATCGACATCACCTTCAACAGGTATATGACGCAAAGCTCGCTGGTGTGCCGGTTGAGGGATATTTCGCTTGGACGCTTATGGATAACTATGAATGGGCAGAAGGGTATCGTCCGGAAGGATGTTTTGGGTTGGTGCATGTCGACAGAGATACGCTCAAGCGAACGCCGAAAGAGAGTATGAGGTGGTATTCTAAGGTGATGACGACTGGGAGAGCTCCGTACTAGGGCGTTCGTTTGGGGGGCTGTTGTACTGAAATCAAAGTCGAGCAGGAGATCGACGCCGAGCTTGGTGGTATTGCTATCTTGATGGGTAAGCAAATCGATCGCTTTTTTATAACTTTTTTGTAAGCAGTTGAACTGTGGTGGTTTGTAGTGGCTGTCGGGACCTCATTCTGCCGAAGTGGCTCAATCGATGGTCGAAGTGAGAGGTCGGTCCCACCTCGCGTCACTCGGCGATGGTTTCAAGGGTGGAGAGCGAGCGAGGAAGAGCGAGCTAAGTTAGCAAAAATGGCGTAAGGCACGCACTCTTGCCTTTCCGTCACAGAGGAAAAGGAACACCTACTTGTGAGTAAGGCGCTACCCATATTTTGGGCCCCGCACTACTTATTTAGTTGGTCTTAACGGTTATACTGGTGAAACTTGTGAGTATTTTGCCGTGTAAAGAAAGGGCTGTGAGCTAAATGGGGTTCGTGTATCTTCGACACAGGTAGATTCCTCACTTTCAGCCGATATTCGCGAGGCGTTAAGTGCGCTCGATGAGATAGTTGGAGAGACATTTACTGAAGATATCTTAGGTCGCATATTTTCAAAGTTTTGTATTGGCAAGTAAGCTAGGTCTGTCATGGATTCGACCTATACATATCCAAAGCTGCGCTCTCCACTCGATATACGGTGGCAAAAGATAGAGAACGAATTGGCTTTGGTGCTGCAGTGTCCTAGCGGTGTAACAGAGGAGCCACTCTTTCTCGTTCCTGCTGTCGCTCCGATTTTACAGCTCTTTGAGGGGAACCTTTCGTCTGAGGAGATCTTAAACCATTTCGCCAAGGATGGGTTAACGCGAGAGGTGCTTAATGGGCTTATAAAGCTGCTCGATGATAAGCTCTTCTTAGCAAACGCGCGTTTCTTTGCAGCGGAACAGGGGGTGCGAGATGCATTTCACTCATCCACTGTGCGGCCTGCAACACGGGCCGGATTTGTCTACCCGGCAGAGCCTAAAGAATTGCGGAAGATGGTCGAGGGATATCTTGCAGTCCCTTCTGCTGACTCAAAGCCGGACACGCGAGAGCTGTTGTGTCTTATGGCCCCACACATAGATTATAGACGCGGTGGGCGGTGTTACGGAGCAACGTATCCGCGCGTTGCTCACGTTCAAGCCGATCTTTTTATTCTTATGGGTACTGCGCATAAGTATAGTCGACATATTTTTCATCTGTGCGCAAAAGACTTTGGCTCTCCGCTCGGTGCTTTCCCATGTGACACGCAGTTTGTTACGCGCTTGTCTCACAGGTACGGAATTAAGCGCTCGTTTGCTGATGAGTATTTGCATAAGAACGAACACTCCCTTGAGCTTCAGCTCCCCTTTCTCGGGGTGCAAAAGCCTGGTGCTACCATAGCGCCAATTCTTGTTGGTAGTTTTCATCATATGGTAGCAGCCGGAAAGTTGCCGCATGAATATGAGGAGTACGATTCATTCGTATCATCACTGATAGAGGCTATTCGACTAGCCCAGCAGGAAGGAAAGCGGGTCTGCTTTATTGCAGGCGTTGATATGGCACACATTGGTCGCCAATTTGGTGATGAGGGGGCGCTGAGCGAAGCGGGGATGCAGTTGATTGCGCAGCGAGATCAACAGTACCTAGCAGCAATTACAAAACAGAATAAAGAGGCTCTCTTTGGTCACGTCTGCGAAGATGGCGATGCTCGCCGAATCTGTGGATTTCCCACCATGTATACGATTATGGATGTCCTTGAGCGTACGGGAAACTCGTATCAGTGTGATGTTATCTCGTATGACCAAGCTGTTGATTACAAAAGCGATTGCGCAGTTACCTATGCTGGCGCGGCTATGTACAAGCAGCAGTAATTTTCTGAAGCACAAACGGCCCCACTGAAGATATGGGAGTATAAGCTCTACTCTTGTGAGGTATTACGTATGGAAAATAAAGACCAAAACTTCTTCGAGAAATTCGGATGTGAAGTACAATTCGGTGAAGTTGAGGTTGGAACTACGTATCCTCTCTATGGAATGATTACTAAAGTCTTAGATGACACCCCCGGAAAAGTTATCGTTGAACTGAACTTTTCAATCACTGCGAATATGAGCATCCCAGACCCTGCAAAGATTGAGCTCCTTAAGGAGCGCGCCTTCGAGCCAGGAATCTTCGTTTCAACTGTAACTAATAAGACTCCTCGCGTAGAGGTAGATTGCAGCACCGTAGTATTCGGTAAGCGACAGGGGTTTAGTGCTTAAGGCCTCCCAAAAGTCGTTCTAGCTCAATCCGGTTGGATTGACGGATGTAGACGTAGTTCGTATACCTTAACCCTGTTTGATGCATCGTCTAAGCTAAATTCAGCTTAGACAGCTAGACGTAAGGCACCTAACACGGTGCCGCGGTTAGGGAGTTACAAAGTGAGACAAAGCACTAAGGAGTTGGTTTCAGAGGGAGTCTCCTTTCTAAAGACCCTGGCAGTTATCTTAGCTATCGCCTTCTCAATCCGCGTAGCAGTAGTAGAGCCCTTTAAGATCCCTTCTGGCTCTATGATCCCCACACTGCGCATCGGGGATTTTATCCTTGTGTTAAAGTTCTGGTACGGCCTCAGGCTGCCGATGGTCACTGATACGTATACTATGTGGAACACGCCTAAGCGCGGGGATGTGGTCGTATTTACGAGGCCAGACGATCCTAATACTCCCGATGAGGATGACTCCTCAATCCACATAATTAAGCGCATAGTAGGACTTCCTGGTGAGACGATAGAAGTGCGGGGTACGCAGGTTCTGATCAACGGACAGCCGCTTGAGGAGTCGTATGTGCAGTGGCTTGAGGGTGGTAATATTGAGGGGTACTTCGGTCCACGAACAATTCCTGCGGGTCACGTAATGCTGTTGGGTGACAATCGCGATCATTCAAAAGATTCGCGCTTCTGGACTGAGCCTTTCCTCGATATTCGACGCATCAAGGGGAAAGCAGTTGTCGTTTTTTGGTCGTGGGATAGCTGGCGTCGTATCGGAACACGTATTAAATGACGCGGCTCTGGAAGACTATCGTTGGTAGTGTTGTTTTAAAGGTCTCGGGGAAAGATTCTCGGAGGTACTTAAATAATCGCCTCTCTAATGATTTACGGTCAATCTCCCCCGGTAGTTCTACCGCCGCAGCCGCGTTGACCCCGCAGGGGAAAGTAGAGGGGTTGTTCTCGGTTCTATGTGAGGCGAACGATGTCTTTTATCTACTATGCGATGGCGGTGTAAGGCAGGCTATCTTCGCCGCGGTGGGGCGTTACGTTGTTGCTGACCGTGTATCAATAGAGGACCTCTCCCTTAATTCCACCGTAACGCATGTATCCGGAGTTGAGGCAGAAGTTAGAGAAGAAGTTGCCTCACGTGCTCCCGAGGGAACCTATCGAGTTTTTCAATCTCCTATTTCTCCCCTCGGGGTGGTCGTACTCCTGCTTGATCAGGTAGGCGAGTCGGTGAGTGATCGTTTTACGACGCTGTGGGGCAAAGAGCTCTCGCCAGAAGATTTTACGCGCGTGCGTTTTTCGGGGGGATTTCCCCAATTCCCTACAGAGGTAAACGATGATGTAATCCTTACAGAGTGCGGATTGCTTTCGGCCGTTAGCTTCTCAAAGGGATGCTACGTCGGGCAGGAGGTTATTGAGAGGAGTGATGCCATCGGGCGTCTTCCGCGACGGCTTGAGCGGATCTCGCTGTCAGGGTGTGGTAGCGTTAAGGCTGGCGATGCTGTGCTCAATGGTGAAGGAACTGTAATTGGTAAAGTTGCTAGCAGTTTCTGCGATGCAACAGTTGAGCGAACGTTTTTATTTGCACTCCTTCGCTCAGGTAAATATGCTGCTCATGATTCTGTTCTGAGCGGATCGCTTACAGGATATGTGCTTTCAACGGAGGAAAAAATACCATGACACAAATAGATTCCCCACTTCAAAAGAGCCAGGTAATAGATTTTCTCATCAAGACACAGGCTTTAAAGTTTGGAGAGTTTCTCCTTAAATCCGGGCGCAAGGCCCCATATTTTATAAATACCGGCTCGTTTGACGACGGTGCAAAGATATCGCAGCTCGCTGATTTTTACGCTGCTAAGATTATAGAGCTTGGTCTTGATAATGTAGACGCCGTTTTTGGCCCCGCCTACAAGGGGATCCCTCTCTGTGTTTCAACGGCGATGAGCCTACAGAAAACTTTCGGCAAGAACATGGCTTTCTGCTTTAATCGCAAGGAAGCAAAGACGCGCGGTGAGGGAGGGGAGTTTGTAGGAAAGCCTCTGTCAAAGGGAATGCGTGTTGTGCTCGTAGAGGATGTTGTTACAGCCGGTACCACACTGCAAGAGATGGTTCCGGTGCTTCGAGATAAAGTGGGTGTTGAGATAGCTGGTGTTATAATTCTTGTAGATCGCGCCGAGAAGGGAACAGGTAGTTGCTCTGCTGTTGAAGAGGCGGAGCGCGATCTTGGCATTCGGGTAACTTCAATCGTAACTATTCACGATATAATCTCGTACCTCTCCCAGAGTAATTCGTCTGGTTTCTCAATAGATGCTGAGCTTCGGTCGCGTATCGATGCTTATCGCGCTGAGTACGGAGTCGCATGCGCCGCATAGTTTTAGCTCTCGTTGTCCTCTGGGTCCTTGCTTTGGGCGTGCTCCCCGCGAGAGCGGATGAGCGCTCTGCTGCACTTGAGAAAGAGGCAACTGCTCTCTATCAAGGGATGTTAAGTCCATTCTGTGCTGGGCGATCGCTTAACGATTGCCCAAGTTCAAAAGCACAAGAGCTCAAGGATGAGATGCGGGCGCGGCTTGAGGCTGGCGAGTCCAAGGACGCCATCCTTGAAGATATGATAACGCGGTACGGTGAGCAGTACCGTGCTGTGCCGCTCTTTGCAGGATTTGGCGTCTTTGTATGGGTTGTTCCCATCGGCTTTGTGCTAGTTGGTTTGACCGTGGCCGTTTTAGTAAGCTCTGGTCGCAAAAAGAGTGAACAGGCGCCTTTGAGCGCTAATCATTCGCCGGCATCTGAGGACGCCGTCAAGAAGTTACAGCAAGAGCTAGCCTCGCTTGATTAGGGGGCGTATTTCCCGCATCTTGTGAGTAGAGGCCCGATATCGTCTTCGGGCTGTGATTCACGAGGTAAGAGCGTATGGCGTTCGCTACAAGCGAAGCTACCCGAGCAAGGCTCACCGCGCTGCGGCCGCTAGTCATCTTTGGCTCGTTAACTGATGTGTTTCGTTTTGTAGCTATCTTTCTCTGCCTCGTATACTTCTTTAAGAGTTCAATAGTAGAAGCCTTTTTTGTTCCCTCGTCTTCGATGTCTCCTACCCTCAAGGAGCAGGACTACATCGTTGTACCGAAGTTCTACTACGGACTTCGGCTTCCCTTTCTCTCGTCGGCCATTGCCACATGGGCCGAGCCCGAGCGAGGAGACGTGATAGTCTTTAAGCGTGTCGACGACCCGCGAACAAGTGAGAATGAAGGTGAGCGGCCCTTGGTAAAGCGAGTCATTGCCGTTGGCGGAGATATTGTTGAGGTGCGCGATAGGGAAGTTTTTGTAAACGGTGTTGCTCAGAATGAGCCGTTTGCGGCTTGGGGGGAAACGAGTAGTGAGAAGGACTTTCGTCCCCGGCAGGTGCCACAGGGCTCGCTGTTTGTGCTTGGTGACAATCGGGAGGCATCGCAGGATTCACGTGTGTGGGCCACCCCATTTGTAAGAACTGAGCATGTGCTTGGTAAAGCCATGTACATATACTGGTCGGGCTCGGGATTTGAACCGAATGTTCGGATGTTGCGTTAATACCGACCCTGGATCCGTTGACAGCCCGCGGGTGTGTGCCTAAGATCAACTAAGTATGAAAAGTGGTGATGCCGCAGACAGTAAGAAGCTCGCAGCGTACGTGTGTTTAACTAAACCGCGTATCCTGACGATGGTTCTTGTAATGAGCGCGGCAGGCTTCTTTTTGGGGGCAAAAAGCATTCATCCCTTAAGCACTTTTATCTTCATGCTTATCGGCACAGCCCTTAGCTCGGGCGGAGCAGCGGTGCTCAATAACTACATAGAACGTGACTGCGACGTTAAGATGCACCGCACTAAGACGCGCCCTCTGCCTACTGGACAGGTGACACCCTCGGAAGCTCTCGCATTTGGGCTCACTCTTGTGCTGCTCGGTGTGTCGCTTTTGGCGTGGCAGGTTAATTTACTCACAGGGTTCCTCTCGCTGTTAACGGTGTTTCTCTATGTTTTAGTTTATACGCCACTAAAGCGAGTGACGTGGTGGAACACTGTAATAGGAGCGATCCCTGGTGCCCTGCCGCCGATGGGTGGTTGGGCTGCTGCTACGGGAAGCCTTGACCTTGGCGCCTGGGTTCTCTTTCTTATTCTCTTTGTGTGGCAGCATCCGCACTTCTATGCGATCGCATGGATGTACCGTGAAGATTACAAGCGCGGTGGATTTAAGATGTTGCCAGTGGTGGAGCCTGACGGGCGCAGCACATTTAGGCAGGTGGTCTGGTTTTCGGTTGTGCTTGTTCCAGTATCACTCTTACCCGGGTTCCTCGGAATGGCCGGAGTTGTATACACCTGGGGTATGGCAGTACTTAGCTTGGGTATGTTGTGGTACGGCGTAGTGCTTGCGCGCACGCATTCGGTGCAGGATGCGCGTGTTCTTCTTAAAGCGTCGGTTATCTATCTGCCGCTATTTTTTATTCTGATCCTTGGGGATTCGTCGCTGTAGCCTGATTGGCAGCGAACAAGGCCATGAACTAAAACTCACTCTTAAGGGGCCTATTCATAAGTTTCTTTGCAAGCTCTAGCGGCGAGTGAGTGCCTGCCATAAGCTCTACTACCATATCTGTAATGGGAACCTCTGTCTTTGATGCCAAGGCAAGCTTTTGAACGAGTGGAGCAGTGCTTACACCCTCAGCGGTAGAGCCTAGGTTTGCAATTACATCTTGTAGCTTTTCGCCTCTTCCGAGACGTAACCCGACTTGACGGTTTCGGCTCTGGTCCTCGGTGGCTGTCATTACCAGATCGCCAAGCCCTGAAAGTCCAGAGAGCGTTCGGCCGTTTGCTCCAAGCGTTACGGCAAGGCGGGTCATCTCGGCTAATCCGCGCGATATTAACGCTGCGCGCGCTGAGGGGCCAAAGCCCAAGCTATCAGAAACACCGCAGGCGATAGCGATGACGTTTTTAAGGGTACCGCCCAGCTCTACGCCGAGTGGATCAGGCGAAGCATACACTCGCAGAGACTCACCCGAGAGTGCCTCTGTGACAAGCATCGCTGTGTCTCGATCTCTAGAAGCAGCTACTATCGATAGAGGGCGACGTGCCGACAGGTCAGAGGCGAAGCTTGGGCCCGAGATAACGCACAGATTTTGCTCTTTGAGCGACAAGAGGTGTGCTGCGAAGGTAAGAGGAGTTTGTGCTGTTGTCTTCTCAAGACCCTTTGTTGCGCTCACAAGCACCGCTGGCTTGGGAAGCGTGGGTAGAACTTCGCCCCATGCGCTTGAGGGCAGGGCAACAATTGTAATCTCTGCACCCGCTGTGTCTTGTAGGTTGGCTGTTACAGATAGGTTGTGAGGCAGCGGGTGATGCTTTGATGCACAGAGTAGACTAGCCGCTTTCTTGGTCTCAGCAATGAAGCTCTCGTCGCGGTGCCAGCCGGTTACCCTATGCCCTTCGCGAGCACAGTGTAGCGCTAGAGCGCTACCCCATGCACCGAGGCCAATTACTGCAATCGAGCGAGCAGGTGTGCGCATTACTTGCAAACGCTCACAACGTTAGTTGATAGACTCAGGCGCAGTCGGTGGAGTCTCATCTGAAGGAGGAGCCTCTTCCGAGCTGGTTGTGTCTAGTGGGGCTGAAGTAACAGCTACCACCTTCTCGCCCTCATCGAGATCGATAAGCTTCACACCGCGGGTGTTTCGTCCGATAACAGAAACTGTTGCAGCTCCCGTACGGATTATCTTACCGGCTGAGGTGATAAGCATAAGGCCGCTGCTATTGTCACACGCAAAAGCCTCTATCACCGGACCGTTTCGTCCCTCAGTCTGGATATCTATGAGCCCCTTACCGCCGCGTCCCTGAGTGCGGTACTCAGAGAGTAGGGTACGCTTGCCGTATCCATTTTCGCACACTGTTAACAGCATTGGCTCACTCTCGCCCTCTTTGGCGCTGTCCTGCTTGGCAATGACTGTCATGCTTACAACTTTGTCATCACCCTCAAAGCGTATTCCAGTTACTCCACGGGCGCTGCGTCCCATGGCGCGAACATCATCTTCTTGGAATCGGATCGCCATACCATCTCGGGTTGCAAGGATGATGTCATCCTCGCCCTTGGTAATTGCTGCTCCAATCAGGGTGTCACCCTCATCAAGCGAACACGCTACCAATCCATTTCGACGGCAATTTGCGTACTCTACAAGGGCTGTCTTCTTAATCACGCCGTTCCGAGTGGCAAGAGCTACAAAGGTGTTCTCAACGCGCTCTCTGAGCGGAAGGATAGCGCAGACCTTCTCGTCATCCTTGAGGTTAAGGATGTTCACGAGGGCTCGTCCCTTCGAGGTTCTTCCAGACTCAGGAAGCTCATACACCTTAAGGCAGTAGAGCCGTCCGAGGTTTGTGAAGATAAATAGCTCAGCGAGGGTTGAGCATACGAAGAGATTCTGCGTGAAGTCATCGTCATCAGACGCTGCGCCGATAACGCCCTTTCCACCTCGGCGCTGCTCTCGGTATTCGCTAACAGAAGTGCGCTTGGCGTAGCCCTTGTGGCTAACGGTTACAACCATCTCTTCGTCTTCGATAAGGTCTGTCAGATCGATCTCAGCGCCGTCGTCGACTATCTCAGTGCGTCGCGCATCCCCGTAGTTCTCTTTCACTTCAGCGAGCTCGGCTGCAATGATCGCATTTACCTTCGCAGTGTCTGCCAAGATAGAGAGTAACTCTTCGATGCGTTTTGCAAGCTCTTCGTGCTCCTGCTCAATTGCAAGTCGCTCCATGCCGGTGAGCTTTTGGAGTCGCAGGTCGAGGATCGCTTGAGCCTGGATCGTTGAGAGCTTGTAGCGCGTAATGAGCTCGTCGCGAGCGTCCTTGGGAGTACTCGCATTTCGAATGAGCTGAATAACGTCATCAAGGTTCAGCAGCGCAATGCGGAAACCTTCCAAGAGGTGCATGCGCTCTTTCGCCTTCTTAAGCTCAAACTCAGTGCGGCGAGTTACTACGTCGCGGCGGTGGTTGAGGAAGTGGGTGAGGAGCTCGATCAACGAGCATACAACCGGTCGTCCATCAACGATTGCTAGGTTGACGATACCGAAGCTCGATTGCATCGGCGTCATCTTGTAGAGCTGATTAAGAACGACATCCGGTGTGGCGTCGCGCTTTAGCTCCATCACGATGCGCATACCAGAGCGGTCGCTTTCGTCTCGGAGTTTGGAGATTCCTTCAATCTGCTTATCATTAACGAGCTCAGCGATCTTCTCAATCAAGCGCGCCTTGTTAAGCTGGTACGGGATCTCAGTAACAACGATCACGTCAACTTCACGGCTCTTGGCTTTTAGTTTCTCAAAGTGTGCCTTGGCTCGGACTTGAATGATGCCTCGACCAGTTGAATATGCGCTGATAATCGGCCCGCGGCCGAATATCGTTCCGCCTGTTGGGAAATCTGGGCCTGGGATGAGGGGCAGGAGCGCCTGGAGCGTGATCTCAGGGTCGTTTAGCAGAGCAAGCGCACCATCAATAACCTCAGAGAGGTTATGTGGGGGAATATGCGTCGCCATACCTACGGCAATACCGTTAGCGCCATTTACGAGCAGATTCGGAATTACAGAGGGGAGAACTACAGGCTCAAGCGTTGAATCATCAAAGTTTGGCGCAAAATCAACCGTCTCTTTTTCGATGTCCTCAAGTAGCTTCTCCGCGAGGCTGGTCATGCGACACTCGGTGTATCGGTATGCTGCAGGAGGGTCGCCGTCAACCGAGCCGAAGTTGCCTTGTCCATCAATCAGCGGGTAGCGCAGGTTCCACGGTTGAGCGAGGCGCACGAGTGCTTCGTATACGGGCATATCGCCGTGGGGGTGGTAACGTTTGAGCACCTCACCCACAACTCCCGCGCACTTGGAGTGCTTGCGGTTGGATACGAGACCCTCTTTAAGCATCGCGTACAATACGCGGCGCTGCACCGGCTTGAGCCCGTCGCGGACGTCAGGAAGGGCGCGTCCAACGATTACGCTCATTGCGTAATCCATGTACGATTGGCGCATCTCAGATTCGATGGTTATGGGATTGATTGAGGATTGATTTTCCATCCCCCAAGACTACGAAAATGGGCTTTTCCGTACAAGGGTTTAAACCAGTTTCAGCAGCCAAAAATAGGGGCTTTTTGAGGTGGTTGGTGCCTGGACCGCTGGGCCATAAAGAGGTACTCTCCGAGGCGTTATAAAAACAGCTCATTAGGTACTCATGAAGCTCTCAATCGTTATCCCTTGCTACAACGAGCGAAACACCATCCAGGATATCGTCACTGCGGTTAAGGCAGCTCCCGTAGCAGAGAAAGAGATTATCATCGTTGATGACTGCTCGACTGATGGAACCAGGGACATCCTCTCCTCTCAGATAGCCTCGCAAGTCGACAAAGTTGTCTATCACGACGTCAATCAGGGGAAGGGCGCTGCTTTAAAAACAGGCTTTAAGCATGCCACAGGGGATGTGGTTATCGTTCAAGATGCTGACCTTGAGTACGACCCCCAGGAGTATCCGATCTTGATGGAGCCCATCGAGAGAGGTAAGGCAGATGTCGTTTTCGGCTCCCGCTTTATGGGCTCAGCCCCACATCGGGTGGTGTATTTCTGGCACATGATGGGGAATCGATTCCTCACGTTGCTTTCAAATATGTTCACCAACATTAACCTCACGGATATGGAGACTTGTTACAAGATGTTCCGTCGTGAGGTGATCCAATCAATTGAGATTGAGGAGTCTCGTTTCGGCTTTGAGCCAGAGATCACCGCAAAAGTCGCTGCCATGGGGTGTA
>JBIIHY010000317.1:0-4013 GCA_044235305.1 Bdellovibrionota bacterium | reverse complement strand
AGGTCATTGAGGTGTTGAGGGCAACTATACTGCTGCCGCTAGTATCGCCACTGCTACTGGTATACCCTTGGCCCGCAATCGACTGATCGATAGCCTCCTGCGCAACCCACGAGGAGATATTTCCCGCAGTTGTCATGGGCGAGGTATACGTTGGCACCGAGCGATCGCCGTTACCTAAATGTTGAGCGTGAGTAGCCTCAAGGGAAATAGTTGCACCACGCGACGAGCCGATTGATACACATTCTATCGGTGCAACCTCTGGGACAGGACTACTCGCCTGATACCTGATTAAAGTTTCACAGGCTGTCGCTACTGCGAGCTGGGTTACTCTGTCTACTTTCTGATAGCGCTCCTTTTCTGACAGGAGTCGAGCGACGACCTCTTCGCATGCACTTGACAGCGTTACGAGAGGAAAGGATGCATCACCACCCAGCAGAGTATGCGGCGCGCACTCTGCTTCAAGTAAAGACTCAATTGCTGAACCGCTTACCCCAAGCGGTGAAAGCGAGGCGAGTGCGGAGATCACTACTCGCTTTGTGTCGGTGTTCGGTGAGGTGCTCATACTGCGCTCCGAACACGGTTGAGATGACGCACAACTTCAAACGCTCCGCGCAATTCAGCAATCGAATTAAAAGAGTGCACCGAAAACCTAATCCTCTCGCTGCCCTCAGGGACCGTTGGCGAGCGAATCGCTTTGGTGAAGAACCCTGCGTCTTGTAGGGCTTTCTCAACCGCAAGCACTGCCCTGTTACCAGGAACAACTAAGGCTTGAATACAGGTGTCTGACTCAGTGAAAGAGAGCTCGCTGAATTCTTGCTTCAGCGACTTTAGCGCGCGCAGGATCGAAAACAGCTCCTCGCGCCGGTGGTTCGCAGTGCGTATCATCTGATGCGCCTCTTTCATAAAAGCAAGCGCAACTCTGTCAGGAGCAGTCGAATAGATAAAGGGGCGAGAGAAATTTATCAGAAAGCGCCTAAGCTCGTCGCTACCCACAACACACGCGCCGCGAAAACCGACTGCCTTACCAAACGTGTGCACGCGCGCAAAGATCTGCTCAACTAATCCGCGCTCAACACACAATCCCTCTCCGAATTGACCATACACACCCGAGGAGTGTGCCTCATCAACGATAAGATATGCCCCTGACTCCCGACAGATTGAAGCGATTTCGGCGAGTGGTGCCATGTGGCCATCCATCGAGTACACCGCCTCAACTGCAACGTAGACGTCTCCGCGAGCTTGACTGAGTTTACTACGAAGGTCATCCAGGTCGTTGTGCGCAAATGAATAGGCACGACTAACTCCGAGTCGGATACCGTCCCGCATCGACGCGTGAACTAACTCATCGTAGAGAATCGTGTCACTTCTACGGCCGATAGAACTTAGCAACCCCACGTTAGCTTCATATCCTGAACCGAATACGAGTGCTGCCTCTGCGCTGTAGAACTCTGACAGATAGCTTTCTAGGTCAACGTGCGCTTCGGTTGTTCCGCTTACTAGGCGCGAGCCGGTTGCTCCGAGCGCGCCTTCGGCTGGTAGCGAGCGGCGCACCCGTTCGAAAACTTCTGGGCTTCCTAATCCGCGCGCAATTCCGAGGTAATCATTAGAACAGAGATCAATACCGGTAGCCGACACGGCAAGCGTGCGCTCAGCACCTTCGTCGGCACGCCGGCGAAGTGATTCGGTTATAAATTCGGGGTTGTGATCTGAATTCATCTTGTGAGCGATACGGTACCGCTAATCCGAGCGAATGCCAACGTTCGCAGGAATCAATATTTCACTCCTTTAAAGACCGCTTCAAACAGGCTATTATCACAGTCTATTTGAATTACTATCGAGTACTCTATGAATCTCCTCGAAGAGCTTACCTGGCGTGGCCTCATCCAAGACTCCTCCGATCCGGAGATCTTTTCAAAAATGAAACCAGGGGACGGTTTCTACATTGGCTTTGATCCGACCGCTCCTTCACTGCAAGTTGGAAACCTTGTCGCCCTAATAGTTAGCATTCACCTAACAAAAGCCGGGCTCTCGCCGATTCTGCTGTTCGGTGGTGCAACCGGCACCATCGGCGACCCAAGCGGTAAGAGCGCCGAACGCAACCTTCTTGAGCTCGATCAAGTTGAACGTAACGTACGCCTCCAAGAGAAGCAGGCTGAAGGGTTGTGGCGTCGGGCCGGCACTGAAGTCGTACCGCGTATCGTAAATAACCTTGAATGGACCAAGGACGTGTCTTTGCTTACCTTCCTGCGTGAGGTAGGAAAGCACTTCACCGTAAACTACATGCTCTCAAAGGAGGTTGTTAAATCGCGTCTCTCGGGCGATGGAATCTCCTACACAGAATTTAGCTACATGCTCCTTCAGGGCTTTGATTTCTTTCATCTGTATCAACACCAGAAGTGCAAGCTTCAGATAGGTGGGTCTGACCAATGGGGTAATATCACGGCCGGCCTAGAATTAATCCGCAAGAAAGTTCAGGGCGATGCCTACGCATTCTCATTTCCGCTGATAACTAACTCTGAAGGAAAGAAATTTGGCAAGAGTGAGGGTAACGCACTGTGGCTCGACCCAGCACTCACCAGTCCTTACAAGTTTCATCAGTTCTGGCTTAATGTACCAGATTCCGATGCTGTTAAGCTGCTTAAGGTCTTTACCTTCGAGACCAAGGAATCAATAGAGGACGTTGCGCGTCGCAGCGCAGAGAAGCCTGAGGAGCGAATCGCTCAACGGCTCTTAGCTGACAGCGTGTGCACTCTGGTTCACGGTGCACAGGCTACTGAAGATGCCAAGCGTGCAGCGGAAGCGCTCTTTAAGGGCTCGCTTGAGGGGCTATCTCCGTCTCTTGTGCAGGAGATATTTGCTGACGCGCCAAGCTCAACTGTGTCCTCTGCCCAGGTTGCAGAGCTTGATGTGCTTACCCTTCTAAGCACCACGCTTGCTAAATCAAAGGGCGAGGCAAGGCGGCTCATTCAAGGTGGTGGAATATACCTTGATAATGAGCGTGTAGCAGATGAGAAATTGCGTCTTTCAGATACAAAGATAGCATCTAATGGTTTTATCCTTCTGCGCAGTGGAAAGAAGAACTACCACTTAGTGCGAATTGCTGCGTGATTACTTCGTCTCAATCTGACGTACCGTTTTAGGGGGAGTCTTTACAGACTAAGAACTTATGCCACTTCCAAAGATAGCTCTTAACGTTGCAAGTTTTGCAGAGGCTCGCTCAGCCGAGCTCATCATCGTGCCGTTTTCTCAAGGCACATTCCGGGTACCGGCTATGCTTTCTGAGATAGCACCGAACGCCACAACATTTATTAAAAGCGTTGTGAGACAGAAAAAGGTAACAGTCCGCTCCCCTGCTCTCTCACTTACACTTCAACGCACCGCTCGCGGCGGCGGTGTCGTACATGTCGTGATTGCTCCGTCCGAATTCTCTAACAAGAAGGATACATTCGAGCGCCTTCAGGCGCTGCGCTCGCTTGGTAGCTCTTTTGCGGATCAGGCGAGACGCAGCAAGACGCGCTCGGTGGCAGTCGATACATCCCTACTAAAGAAGCTATCAGACGAGGAACAAGCGGCGCTCGTTGAAGGACTACTACTCTCTCTGTATGTGTTCGACACATATCGCTCGAAGCCCAATCAGTTGAGCCTTCGGCGCATCGCATTTGTTGGCGGCGCAATTAGTCGAAGTGTCCTCAAAAAAAGCGAGGTCGTTTGTAATGCTGTCGCGCTCGCCCGAGACCTCGTCAATTCTCCGGCAAGAGATTGCACTCCGACGATGCTTAAACGCACAGCAGAGCGGCTGGCGCGCGAAGGTCGTTTGCGTTTTAAGAGCTTCAATTCAGCAGCACTCACTAAAATGGGAGCCGACATGCTGATGTCTGTCTTCCGCAGTAGTAATGAGACCCCGTATTTACTCACTCTCACCTATCGACCCCGCAAAGCGCGCAAGGTTGTGGCTATTGTGGGCAAGGGAGTGACGTTTGACAGCGGAGGGCTTAGCATCAAGAGCGGCTCGG
>JBIIHY010000041.1:0-12882 GCA_044235305.1 Bdellovibrionota bacterium | reverse complement strand
GCGACGTTGTAGCTGAAGCTGGAATCATGAACGCAGTGGTTGAGTTGGGAAGAACCCAAGTAAGTAATCCAGCCGTTGATGCAACTCTTTTCGCACTGGCCTTGGTGCACCGTGAATCAACGACTTCTCAGTTTGCAGCAGCAGTCACTGAAGCCCTGACAAAAAGGTCGATGCCCCTTCAAGAAGTTGTAGCTTCACTGAAATCGGAGGTTCTCTCGCAAGAGGAGCTGAGACTCTTAAGCGAACCGCAAACGGTCTCTGCAGAGGATGCAAGAAATCTGATTAAAAAAATTAAAGGCTCGCAAGCCAGGGATGAGATGAAGGTGGCGCTGCTCGCACCACTGGCAATCTACGGAGATATCGAGAGTGAAGTTAGAACCTGGGCGCGAGATCTGCTCAGAGAAACGAATGAGCCAGCATACAGGGCTCTCTGTATGGATTATGTGGAGCCTCCTTTCTAATGGCGAGGTGCATTTTCTCAGCTCTGTTTCGATTGTTGCATGGGCTCGTCCTGGCGCTGATGGTGTGTTCGTCATCGTCGGTGTTAGCGCAATCAGCTTCGAATGCTGCGCAGGTGTCGGAGATTCTCTCGAAGGCGGTCACTGAAAAGCTTCTCAGTCCCGATTGGGAAACACCAGATGAGCAGTTCCTTGCCCTTCTCGCCGGACAGAAAGCAACGTTGCTTGCTCAGGAAGTCTCTGTGAAGGGACGCCCGTTTTTTAATTCGCCATTACTCGCGTCTGATGCTGCGAGAGAGGAGATCTACTCAGCTATTTGGCTCGAAGCCCTTATTGCAATCGTATCACGCCCGTTAGATGTAAAGCTAAGGGCATCCCTTGGGAAATTACTTCTATTACAGCCAGCAGAGCGAGCGCAGGCGCTGCGAACTATTCCAAGTACTCAGCTCACGCCACTTCTGACGCAACTTCAAACTTCGGTGAACCTGGTCAAGAATGGGATGTTTACCGGTGACCATCAGGCGTTTACGGCTGCGTATCCGGCGTTACCTGTGTATCTTCTCTCCCCTGAGGGGCGCTCACCTGAGCGAGAGTTTGCAGAGAATCAAACACTTCTTCCTAGCATTAAAGCGTCAGCGGCGCTTAAGGATCTACTCACCCTAGCAACGCTCTCTGATCTTGCGATTCAAAACCCAAGAGCCTTTGCCGGTACTAATCAGCCCACCGACCGTTTGAAGCAAGTTGCGATTCTACGAGCCATACAACTGCTGTATGCGTCGTCAGTCGAACATCAGCCTTCAGTTGGATTGGTGGGAGGTCCAGTTCAGAGAGCACATGAGCTTGTTGCTCTCGGAGTTTCCGATGGAAATGCGATCAACGAGGCGTTTATTCGTTCTCCGAATCAGATACGTGGTGACCTTCGACGGGCGCAGCAGCTACTATTCTCCCGCGCTGAAATCTCGCCGACTCGGCAAGTACGAGAGATACAAACCAGGCTCGACGGTCTGAGTGGGCTTACTTCCTTTATCAATCTGTATCCCAAAGCAGATCCTCAAGGCTTTATCGGTGATGTCGTCGTATCGACAGGTAGAAAGAAGTTCAGGAACATGTTCGACTTTTGTGGGCCAAACGGCGCGCTCACTCAGCTTTTGGTTGAGCTGTTACGTTCAACTGCCGAGCCCTCGCGTACACCGTCTCCAGTGTCATCTCCGGTTCCGCGTGTTCAACCAGGTGGATTCCCCATCGGGTCCGCGCTCGGCGCAGGGAGTGAGCTTCTAACTCGCAAGACTGCTGCTACAACGTATGAGTTCAGGCGTCCGGGAGCACCGAAAGGCGCAGGTGTGCTGACGGCAAATGTTTTACCTGAAGGTCCAATTGATATCCTCGCTGTGGTTGGAATCGCGGGACTCGCTGGCTCTGATACGGCGCTTATACGCGCAGTTATGCTCAAATACCCGGGGCGACAGTTTCGTCTACGGATTAAACACAATACTCCAGAGAGCAGGGAAGTAATCAACGCCCTCTCTGATAATCCAACAAACCCTGAGCTTCGTGGTATCCCATTTGTTGCAGCCCGTGATGGTAAGATTTCAATCGAGGTTGACGGGTCTTCATTGACGCTCCTCTCGACTGAAGGTCCAGCCACATACTGGGGTGACCGGCAGCTTCTCACGCGCTCAAGCTATGGCCTGCAGTGGCTAGTTGACCAAGGGATTCTCCCTTATCCGGAGCTTAGGCGCGATGGCTTGTAGAGAAGTCGAGAGGAATCAGTGATGAACACCAAGAAGCCAGAGCGGATAATCTCGCGGCTAGCGACGTCGACGCGAGCGGCCCTCGGCTCAATGCTGGTATGCGTTATCGTATGCCTAACGCCACTTGCCGCGTTCGCCCAAGCCTCTCCTCCAAAGATAAATCGCGCCGAGGCGAACATACTTGGCACAGTTCCGTACAAAGTTGATATTGAATCGAGACTGACATTCCTCTCGGGCCTCTACCGTCAGATGCCAAACCTTTTTTTGGAGGGCGCAAAGTATGACTTTGACATGCTCCAAATTCTTAAGGATCAGGCGACGTTGATGTCGACGTTAAAAGCTATACCTGAATATACGACTGCTCTTCAGAACCGACAACCGCTATCGCAGGTGTCGCTGGTTCCAGTTGGAAACCAGGGCAATAGAACGAGGGTGCCGGTCCGCGGAGAGCTTCCGTCAGAGGCAGTCGAAGAGTTTCAGGCCCGTCTTGCCGCTGCCGCTGAGATAGTTGATGCGGATCTAGCGGAGAAAAAGGGTACGTGGAGCGCTATTGGAATTGCGGATCTGATAAAGGCAGATCTTGAGCGACTCGATCCATCTAAGACAAACCCAGGGGCAATCGTTGCAGCTCTTCAATCGCTTCTCTCTCCCAGTGACAGGAGAGAAGCGGTGGCATTAAAAGACTTTACGGCTAAAATTGAGTATCTTGCTCGTCACGTTGACCCCGAGAAAGTCAAGGATCCGACGCTCTTCGACCCAGAGCGGCTAAGGCTTAAAACTGTCTTTACGACGACACCCACGCTTGAGGAGCTGATCAGGTACAGCACCGAGTACACCAAGGTGAAGGAGGGGCTTGGTGATAGGCTTGTACTGTACGCCCAACTTAATGCAGCTCCCGGCAGCGAGGTCTCCAAGGCCGCATTTCTTGAGAACGTCACTAGGCTTAATAAGGAGCAGCTAGTCTATCTCTCCGATGAGGCTGATGTATTGCGGCCTACTTTTGACAAGGTGAGCGCCGACCCGGCTGTGCGGGGATCTCTGATTAAAAATGTAGCTTCAACTCTCGGACAGGTCTTTGATAAGGCGCCAACCACGATGATTGAAATTTCCCCGGTTCTCTTAACAGAGCAACCGTGGTGGTACGGCATCCTGCGTGGATTCGTGAGTGGTGATTGCTCGTCGCAACACTCCTTCGCCTATCCGAATGATCCAGGAGAGAGAACCTTCTTTGTTTCTGATCCTGGCTCTCCGGGTGACTACAAGGGGATTGTTTCTGCGTCGTCGGTGATGAAAGGCGGGAAACGATCACTCTATGTCGTGACCATTCACGGCTCACGAATCTCTTCTGCCGATGTCTACTCGATTCTGTATGGCCTCGACCAAATAAAAGGGCAGCTTGGCTACGACGTGATCGAGCTTCCAACCTCTGAAAACCTCAAGGGGTTGGTTAATCGAGGTGACCTTCGCCTTGCCATGGACTCGATTGCGGCTAAGGGTGCGCTAGGCGCGATTAGCTATCAAAACGACCTTGTTCGCGCCGCAATCGAAGGGCTAGAATCTGACTACAACCACGCGGATTATGACAGTCGGACTAAGAACTCCCAATCGCGAAGCTTCGTACCAGATCCTCAGGTAGTGAAGGGGCTCAAGGCATCCAACGCGTGGGGAGCTCTTCAAACGGTGGATACATCGCTGCCGTCTAAAGCAACAGCTATTCAGATGTTTCATGATCTCTTGTATGCGAAACGGTTCGCACCTTATGAGGATATGGTTTCGTTTAAGTCCGATTTGAAAGTAGTTGGACAGAAATGGGGTCTTGATGTTGATGAAGTGATTGGTTTGATGGATGCGGCAAAAAATCCAAATCAAATCCCTTTTAAGACGTTTGAGCTTGAGCTCAATCAGCTGCTAACGAAACTTCTCGACGCTCCGTCTCCGCTTCCACGAGGCAATGATACTGCGCAATCACTCATAGACTCACGCATCGATTGGTTTCGGGAGGGATATTCGAAAGCGCCAGACCTGTTAAAGCCCGAAAATTCTGCTTCCACCGCTAAGGTTTTGAAGTCGTTCGTCTCGGACCTTAAAGTAGCGCTTAAAGACTCAAAAGTGCCAGCGTATCTTTTCAACAATCCCGGGCTCCTTACCGCTGAGCCAATTCTATCTATGATCGCGCGAGATGGCATCATGCAGGGAACTCTTATTGGGCGCGGGCAGGATCTTCTCGCACAGACGTATCGAGCTCTCCTTACCGGAAAAGCGCAGGAGTTTGCATCAAATGGTAAAAAGATTAATCAGCTTATTCTCGACTATTCGGACCATCGAGGTAACAGGCTTTCATCAGGCCTTAAAAAGCCATCTGCTCCTCTCTCTGACGGGCCGGTACGCGCCGCGGTCGGAGACATTCTTAATCGTTATGAAATTTCGTTGCTTCAAAGAACACAGACCATCGCGGGTCTAGAAAATGACATAAAAAGAAACGGTCGAAGCGAGGCGTTTTGGAAAGGGTTTCGAGAGGCTGTAAGAACATGGAACACAGCGCCCCTCCCCGAAGGTGTCGCGCGACATAAGATTCTTGAAACAGCGGCCTTTACATTCGGCCCGTTGTTTGACCCGGATTATATGAGTCTGCTGCCAGTTATCCACGGAGCGAGTAGTGAGGGGCCAGGCACGGTGGCGGACTTCTTAGCTCAGCAAAAAAATATTCCATCCTCTACATTGGATTGGTACGTTGAGGGATTTTTGAAAGACCCATCCAAGTTCTCGGCGGTAGGTCTCGCTAACGTTCAAGTGCCCCCTTCAGTGTGGAATCAGGTCCAGACATTGCTTGACGTGCATGGTCTGCCGATTGCAGAGCCTCGTCGTCGGTTTCTAGCGGCACAAGAGAAGTGGCCACAATCGACGCTTGAGTGGTTCTTAAGCAAGTTTAACGAAGCTACCATCGGCCAAGAGCTTGAGTGGAAACTCCTCTCACTATTGTACGATCGAAAGCAGGTGCCTCAAGCCGAGATGATTCGGATTGAGGAGCTGATATCACGGCATACCGCGGAGGCACTCCCTAACTTCTCGTGGGATTCGGGTAGGCTGCCTCCAAAAATTAAAGAGGCATTTCTGCGGGAGGCAATTGAGCGGCCATCTGATGCGTCGTTAAAAGTTGTGAGGGAGTATGTCACCGATATTCCAAAAGCCCTCTTCGATAAGATGGTCGACTACTTAACGAAGGCTCCCTCAAAAGAGCTTGGCTGGTCGGCGGTTGAGTTTCTTCGCGATACCGTTTCGCTTTGGCCGGAGTCAGTGAAGCTCAAATTAATTAGCGCGGCGGCGCCTGCTCAAGGTTCAGCGGGATGGTGGCCGGACGGAAATCTTGGCAAGTTGTTCGGACAATTAAGCGGAGACCCGTTTGCGATCACACTGAACGATACCTCCACCCCAACATTCTCCACGTTGCTTACTGAGGCGTTGGAACATCGACCGGGAGAGATGGTGGGTAAAGACTCGCTGTACGGAGAACAGGGCTTTTTCGCGCATGATCGCCGGAGAGTAAACCTCAACGCAGCGACTCTCAAGGCTATTCTGCACGGGCAGTGGATTGGAATTCCGGACGCCTTCGCCGTTCTACCGGCAGAGGGGACTGGATTGCCTAACTCCGGCATCACGTTTGAGCTTGTTCCACTGAAAGGCATGATTCGGTCCGAGGCCAATGGCGCTGAAATCATATCGGCAGCCGATCTCATCCTTTCGTTCCTTGAGGGACGGGCCATCAAAGCCGGCTGGAGTGTTGACCCGAGAAACCCGGCATCGGTTGGCGATATGGCGGTGTTATCGGAATATTATGCAGAGTTTTCCCTCGGACCGGATACTCAAGGTGCGAAGCTCTTACAAGAGCTTCGAACTGTCGTGCAGCAAAATCTCCAAGCTCCGACGAGACCGGGCGAAGTGGTAGTGAGGGGAGGTGCGGCCTTCACAAAAGCGGTTACCGATGTGGTAACCAAATACGGAGGGGAAGTATACACCGGCGAAGGTGGGCGCACTCGAGTGGTCGCCTCTGATGGATCGGTGATTGAGTTTCCATCAGTTGAATCTCAAGAGAATACAAAGTCAATTGGCGATAGAGTAGCGTTTATCGATATCCCTGACGGTACTCCCGCGGATGTTGCGGCGACATCTCCCGCCAGTCGAGCCTCTGCAGAGGCAATGGCTCTCGCTCGGCGACACTATTCAACTCTTGTTAATAAAACCTTCCCCGCAATCTTGTATCTCGATTTAAGCTCCTCGTTTACTCCGCAGGAATCGCTTTTCTTTGAGGCGATCACCAAAACTGGGCAGCCTCCAGCAGGAACAAACCCAACGCAACTTGCGAAAATGGTCGAGGCTATTGACCTCAAGATGGCAAAAGCTATTGAGGCGCAATTTATCAGGCCACTTGACCTTTATATTAACGACCTGCGAGCAGGGGCAGCACGAGAGCTTCCAGGTGTGACCGGGGATGCCCTTGAACAGGCTCTCAAGTCACGACGGCTGGAGTTTCTGAAGAATGGAGATGTTCAAGGGCTTTTCTCTGAATCACTAAACCTAGCGTATCGAAACATGCGCTTACCTGCTGCCCCTTACAGCTACGACGAGGATAAATATATCAGGGCTGAGTCGTATGTGAACACCAACAAAGACCTGTCGACTTCTCCTCAGGGGGCGTGGTTGTACAGAGGACAAGATGTCGGGAGGAACCCGGTTGTCCAAAGAGGGGGTTTGAATGTGTCGATCTCCCGCGAGCTAATCAAAGAGCTTGACCAACTGATTCTCACTGGAAAGTTTCGTGGATATTACAAGTTCGGTAGCTTGATGCTTGGGGAGGATTCTACTGCGCTAGGATGGAAGCGACATGATTCAATAACCCTTTACTTTACTGAAGACCTCTCAACTGAGGGGAGGGTAGCGCTCGCTGACGTAGCGACCCGGCACGGTCGGGGTGCTCACGAACTACTCGGAGAGAAAATTGTTGATGGGTTCTCTCTCGCGGTAAATGTCCCTGATGAGTTGCTTCCGAAAGCTGTTGAGAATGTTACTAAGATAAACCCGGTAATCGGTTCGGCCCTTAAAGAGCGACTTACTCGGCGCGACATCGGCGAACTCGCGGTTTCAGAGGGTCTCTACGAGGCAGCTCGAGCTACTCTGCGCCGCTTCCAGGTCTCTTTTGACTATCGGAGAGACTCCGGGCTTGTTGTGGATAAAGTCAGCGGCCTTGCATCTCAGGATGTTCTCAAACTTGCATCCAACGATGCTCCTCGTATGGTTGATAGGCTCGCAATTGAGGCGTTTGAAGATATCAGCCGAACGATTGCCACAAGTGAGATAGAGATACCGATAGCGGCAGAGTCGAAAGAGTTAAATGTTGTATGGAAGGAGCTTCTACGACGGATAGAGCTTCCGCCTGCATATATCGTTTCTGCAGAAGAGATAGTGGAGCCTTCAAGGATTCCCACGGGATCACAAAAACTTACAGAGTATGAAGCTTTTAAGAGCGACTACGATAAAATTCTACGCAAGCTTATGACTCTCAAGGGTGCTTTGTATAAGGCAGACCTTACTCGCTTAAATCTGATAAAAGGGTTTACGGCAGAAAGTAGTAACCGCATTGTTGTGACAGAGAATTTCGAAGCGCTCGCCAATCCATTGGGAAATGAGATCCGAATAGGAGAGCAGCTTTTCAATCTTGACTATCTTGTTCATGAGATGGCAGCGATGAATTTGCCAAGGCAGCTACATCTCTACAATCTCGTGAACGGAAGTAAAGTTAATGGAGAATATCCGAGCCACATACAGCCCTTCTATACTATCTTAGATGAGTTGATCAGTGTAACTGCTGAAGTGTCAGGACGCGCAACACCCCTCCAGGTTACACAAACCGTCTCGCAGCGTTATGCCCAAACCATGGACACCCTAGTGGCGCTTCATAAAGCGACCCCGCGACTCTTCTCGGCATCGCCCGAGACTATTCCAGCGGACAAGTTAATGATTGAGCTTCAGAACATCGTGCTCGAACAAACCACACGCCCGCTGCGACAGGCTTTGGGTGATTTTGATAACGCTCGTATCACGGCCGGTCAGTTTCAAGAGCGGGTTCGGGAGTTTGGAATGAAGGTAGGGTGGCGTGATCAGGTGGTGTATGCGCTCGGAAACCTGGACCCTAAAACGTTAGCATTTCTGCTTCGTCAGGTTCCGATAGCAGGATTCAACGCTCTTGCGCAGTCTGGCGATCTGGACTTCAGGCCCCCAGAGGCGGCGAGTCGTCTTCAGCAGGCGCTTGTTCAGGTGGGCACTAGAGAGCAACTTAGCAGTCGGGTAAATGCGATTGTCTCGGTAGGCTTTACGAAAGCACTCAACGCAAATGATGTCGTTGGAATACCGACTGATCCAAGGGATTCCTTCTGGAAAGAATGGGAGCGGGGCAAATTTCCGAAGGGGTATGAGTTTCCGATAGCTGGTCCGAGAGATCGAACTAAACAGAACACGATTCGTTCTAGTGTCTACATAACTAAAGGAGACGCTGAACGCAGAGGCTCTCGTGACTACCTTATTGGAGATCGAAGTTGGTTCGATTCGCTTGTCGTGGAAGGGGTCAGCTATGAGGGCAAATTTATGCTGCTCTTAAAGGTTGATCTGGGTGGTAATTTGCCACCGCAATATAAGCTCTCTTTTATAGCAAATGGACGGAATATCAAGTTGGCAGCAGAGGGAATAGTGCCGCAGGTGGTGCTCGGGCTGCCACGGGCCCTTGCGGGTAGAAGCACATTCACTGTGCAACAATTAGTGCCGTATTCTGATGTTGTTAATGGACAGTTAAATAGAGCTGCCCGAGCAGTATTTCAAGGGAACTTTACGCCGCAAGACCTGGAAATTCTGGAGGGATGTCACATAAAGCCTCGTGTAGTGACAGAAGCGCTGGCGAAACAGAACCCAGTCTCCTACTTATCTGGGGATGGGCATAGAAGCAAAGCCGACTTTTTAACTCTTAACAGGGATATTCCACAAATAACGGCGCAGATGGTAGCGGCGGTGCAACCCGAGGTCGCCGCCATGCAAGCTGCTCGCGGGGTAGACAACCGGATAGGACACTCCTCTTCACGCGATGCTTCCACCTCTGGCCTCATGGAGCAGTTCAAGTGGCCGCAGGCAGCTCGCGACCTTATTGGTGGGTTATCTGATCTTCAGCTCCAATCTGTTCTGTCAAATAACTTCTCTGCCTTCAACGCCGCCGCCCAGCGAGGCGATGTAGAGGCGATGCGCGCTATAGGGCAACTCTCGCTTGACCCAAGCTCTGACAAGGCGCTCCTTAAGCAGTTGGTGCGCGGGGCGCTGCTGACGCGTGTTCCAAAGGGTTTGGGTATGTCGGGTGATCTTGACCTTGTGGTGCGCGTTCGTGAGCGGGTCCTCAAGCTGCCTGAGTTGACCAAGACGCAACGATGGGTGCTAGAGGCTGGCTTTAAAGAGATGGCGCGAGAGCCGCTGACTGATGCTGAGCGAAGTAACCTCGTTAAGCTCGTAGAGTTTTTTGAGCGTGGTGGAAAAGTCTCTGTGCCAAGTCAGCTTTTCGGTGGTGATACCGTCTATACTCCGCGCGAGGTGATCACTCGGGCTGCTTACATAAATTGGGCCGGAGAAGATCGTTCGTCGTGGCGGGAACCGACCAAGCTGTATCAGCTTCTGCTTGAGGCGAATATCCTGGCGACTGAAGCGAATCAGGGGCTACAGGGTGACGCGCTTCAAAGAGCGCTCGATCGGACTCGCAGTGAGATGGGTCTTTTAGGCGAGCGATTTAGTGATCCGAAAGTCGCTGCTCGGGTTGATAGACTTAATTCAAAGGAGCTCTATCAATTCCTTTACGAATACAATCGTCTTCCGACTCGTGGGGATAGTGCGGCGGGCGCTGTTGTTGGGCGCTTCAAATCAGATGAGGGAGCTTCTCCTAAAGTTCCTCCCTCACGGTTATGGGATCCTGTGATCGCTACCGGCGCAAGAACATCTGACCCTTCGACTACCGCGAAGGCGTACCTTGAGCTAAGGGATGCGAACAACCGGATCGTGTGGAAGGGGCTTGTTGGAAAAGAGTACAACTTCGAAAATGTCGATGCATCTCGGGTGACGCTGCGCAACTATCACAGTGACCCGTTACTGCCTGACCTGGTAGCAGAGCAAGCAGCCGGCGCGATGCTGCCTGCTAATGAGTGGCTCGGTAGAGCTGCCCCCGGACCTGTATCTGCAACTCAGGCACGGGTGGCGTACACGGATGCTCGCACTGCTGATGCAATAGTAGCCAGTACGGCACAGGCGAAAGGTCAGCAGCCTGGCTCTCGATTCGTTCCTGACGGCCTCGCCTCTCGGTATGGTGAAGTTGAGGTGCACTCGGGCGTAGAGCCGGGGCGGGGTAGGTTCACAGAAGTTGTAATGTATCGTGAGCCGCAGGGTGGACAAAGCTTCAGAGAGCGCTTTGAAGCGCTTCACGCTGTTGAGTTAGGTTTCAATTCTCCAGCTACTCATTTCGGCGAGGCGCGTTCATTTGATCTCGCGCAAGCAGTTCCGTCAGCGTCAACGATGTTCTCGCGACGCGCGCTGCGAGGTGCAGCGCTGGGGGCGAACTTAGCGCTTGATTACGTTGCTATCGATGCGGCGATATTAACGTACTTCCAGGGAGGTAGCGGGGGTGATGTGGCGAGAGCCACAGCCCAGGCCACGATTGATCAGTTCAAGAGCCCTGAGTTTTACGCGATAACCGGCACGCAGTATTTATTAAATGCGGCAGCGGCTTCTGAGATCCCAGTTGTAGCTGGGGCTGGAGGAGTGCTCGCTCCGGTTGCAACAACTGCTATGGTCTCATTCGGAGTGACTACTCTTGGTATGAATGCTGCGTGGGCGTATTCAAATGCTCCGGCAGACCGGCAGAATGGGGCTTGGGATGCGGTGCTTGCGCCGTTTTACGTTATGAATCAGCTATCTGATAGTGCGGCAGATAGCGCGTTCTTCCCAGCAATGTTACACGGCAACTCAGTTACGCGGGAGCAGATGAAGAATGATCCCTACATGAGTGAGTTTCTTTATTCTATCGACCAGCTCTCTCCGGGTGAGAACATGGCGAACCTTTTCGGGTATCAGGGTGAGCACCAGCAAGAGCCGAACCTAAACGACGCTATTAACCGTATCCTTGACGAGAATGAAGCTTCGCCGTTTCTCTTTGAAAGTGAAGGGGGTGAAGAGGTAAAGAGATTCGCTGAGCTGTTACTCGCCTCTCCAGAGTCTGAATGGAAAGATAGAATTAACTTCCGTCGTGATGTAAATGCTGTGGCGATGGGCGACACGAATCGAGATCTTGCCCAGTACCTTCCGTATGAGGAGCGTATGGGGGCTGGTGGCGGAACGAATCTTCCTCAAGGTTCGTGGTTGGGTTCAACCGAGGTTGCCAAGCCGACTAAGAGTAGCGAGCCTCTCTACATCAACCCACCTCCAGAGACGATTGATATGTCGAACTGGAAGATGCTAAGCCTCGGTGAAGCGTATACGCAGCCTGCCGAGCCGGTCTCAAGCCCTGCCGAATCTTTAGATGCGGCTGTAGAGGTGGTTGCCGACCCGCAGCAGCTCGGCAGTGGTGTTACATTCCCTATAGCAGAGGGACAATCAGCACAGCAGGTGGCAGAGCACTACGAGGAGTCATCTACAGCAGGTCCTGAGTCTCCCGAATGGTGGAAGGGCTCCAGCCTTCCGGATCAGAGTCCGTTTGGTCCGGATGGATATCAAACCGATATATTTGAGGATGCTGCCGCAGGTGATTATGACTATTCATCGGGCGATGCCCCGTGGGAATATGGACAGTATGGTGATGCAACTTATGAGTTCGGAATCCAGCTCAATGGCTCGTGTATAGATCCGGCAACGGGAGAGAAGGTGCCATGCTAACCCATGTATCGCCTACAATTCATGTGGGACCCAGCGTGCCCACACAAATTGTAGGCTCCAAATTCCTTCGCTGCGCTCCGGCATTTGCAAATGCATCCATGCATTTTTTAGCCCACATGGTGAGCGTGCTACGCAGCATGCGCTTGAGCCGTATTCGCTCGTTGTTTACTGTGTCTCTTGTGATGGTGGCTCTGTGCGTAGTGCAGCAGGCAAGCGCGCAGGATTTCGCTGTTTTTGCGACTCCTTCAAAACACCTCGTTCTCGCTGATGAAAAGAAGGGAGAGGCGACCTTTATCGGGGGACAGTACCTCGATGGGCCTCTAGTGGCGGTTCGAGACGGTACTCCCTACGTCGTGGTTATCGGCCCAGACCTTGGAATCTGGATGCGGACACAGACAAGCGAGTGGCGTTCCTTGGGCGGTAAGTGTACTCGTCTCGTGGGTTTGGTGAACACCCCGAACGCACTCGCTCTGGACGCCGTTTGCTCATCTCCCTCTGAGGTGTGGAGCTTTCCGATCGCTCCGCCAGGAGCTGCAAAAAAGAGTAGCGCGCCGTCAACGACTTCCGCTCGTGTGCTGACACCGCAATTCATCGATGATCGCTTCGCTGTGTACAAAAACCCAGCTAAGGAGGCAGTTGTTGTCGATCTTGAATCCTTGAAGGTGCACGCGCTTAAGGGCGGCTTGTTAGATGAACCAGAGGTACTGATGATGGGTGGCGAGCCGACG
>JBIIHY010000040.1:0-12924 GCA_044235305.1 Bdellovibrionota bacterium | reverse complement strand
GCTCGGCATAGAGGAACGTGAACTTGCGGCTATCTTCACCGTGCAAACTGCTGGGGAGCGTTAACCAAGCCCCTTAAAGGGGCAGCAGCTTGGCGAAGCCGAGTGCGGGGTGGACATAACGCATCCGCATCTTCACGGACCTCGGCGTGAGCTCGGTCGAACGACTTCTCGCTGACGGTTACTGGAAGGACGACATCTTCACCAGGTTTTCGGAGTTAGACCTTAAAGCCATAGAGGAAGCCTTTGCTGAACGGGTGCTCGCACAGCTCCACAAGCAAGAGCTTATCACTGACGATGACGTCGCTTCGACAAGCTCAGCCGAGCAGAGCAGATCCGCTCTCAGGATGATACGGGCTTTGGCGTACCTGTCCTCCTTCGCACAAGGCTTCGAAGCAAAGGTCGCCTTCATCCAAGACGAGCACTCAATCAAAGACATCATGAAGTCTCAAGGAATCCCGAACTTTTTAATCCGACGAAGCCTTGGCGTAGTTGGGCAGGCTCCTCCTCCTATTCCTAAGTTCATCGACCGTTCGACAGGCTCACGGCAAGGGCCTGTGGCGAGCAGAGTCGAGCCAACCCCTGATGACTTCTAGAATCCGCTTCCTCTGTGACGGAGAGGCAAGAGTGCGTGTCTTACGCCATTTTTGCTAACGTAGCTCGCCCCTCCACGCTCTCTTTGCACCCTTGAAACCATCGCGAGGTGGCGCGAGGCGGGACCGCCCTCTCACTTCGACCCTTGATTGACCCACTTCGCCAGAATGAGGACCGGACAACCACTACAGTTCAACTACTTATAAAAAAGTGATCGATTTGCCTACCCATCACCCAGGTGCGTTTCGGTTTGGCAAGATCCGGAGCGTTGGGGTCGTCGACAAGAAGCGCTAAGCTCTTGGCTTCGGATGGCACACCGCTCCACTCAAGCGGTGGGGAAGTGTTCTCCCCCTCACATGTATAACGGGTCGGAATGTTGTCGCCTGAGGAGAAAGCAGATGAGGTCAGGGTAAGTTGTCGTGTCATAGTGACATCAGCATGGAGCTCTTGGCAGGCAACCAGTAGGAGTGCGATTAGGTATTCACGACAGGCTGTTGGGGTGAGTGCGGTGCAAATCATAAGCCGTAAATGATGAGTAAGTTGAGCATAGCAGTCACAACGCCGTTGACCGAAGCAGGGAAATCAGATTTCCAGCCCACCTAGAACATTCTTAGGCGGGTAGACGGGTTTGTGGCTGTTGAAAGGTGGTATTCAATAAACAGGGTGGCACCAAAATCCAGGCACTCTGAATTCTCCGAGGAGCTTCCACGGCGCCCCGCCGTGATAGAAAGCCTCAAACTTTTCATTTTTTTAAGGGTGCCAGGATGCCAACGAACAGCGCTGCCGCAGTTAAGTGTCCAGATAGTGAAAAGTCCCTTTTGCAGGGCACCTTCCCCGCATTTGTGAGGGAGCTAGTTGTAGGCTCCTCCCGTAGAGATCTCCTCTCAGCCATTCGTTGCGCGACGGTTGGGAACTGGGAAGTATCGCCAGGGACGGGGACGGTGATCCTGACGACTGGCAAAGTCCGCGCGGTGTTTGACCCAAGGGCTTCGGATTCGGGGGCTTGGGTACGGGCAGAGACCCCTCACGGGGAGCTCTCTTTGCCGAGAAGCCACTGGATTTCGCGGCAGATTCAGTGCCGCGCCGAGCGGCGTCTGACTGCGTATCGGCTCGCCCTGGCCCAGCAGGGACCGAAGTGCCTCGACGAGCTACTGCAATCAGCCCAGGGCGGCGAGCCGAGAGTGTGGGTGCCCGAGAATTCGGAGGATTGCATACCTATTGACCTTAGTTTCTTTACGAGGCGCCGAGGCTTCTCGACTCAACTCTCCGATGGCTATCGGGCGACTATCAACAACACGATCAACGGAGGCTTCGATCCTCGGTCGGGATCGTGGACGTGGCTGGTGACTGACATATCGATACAACATGACCGGCTCAACGAGCTGTACAAGGCATTTGGGATGGACCCGACCGTTCTCTACCGCGAAGCAGCGGAGGAATGGGGTAACGCAAGCAATCGCAAAGCGGCGATGTTTGAGTCGGTCTTCAAGGCAGCGAGGCACGCCACGCAATCCGACAAGTAAATGTTGGGTCGGTAGCCCGACAACAAGGCCTAAGACATCGTCCCGTGCATCGGGAATGTGTAGGTCGCTAGCTCTAGGAGGCGATGGAGCGGAGGGAGCAGTCGGAACCTTGACCGCAGGAGGGTAGACCACAGTGGCGCAAGTGGTGGAGATCGTTCGCAACTCGAGATTTCTTCGGCGACCGACACGGTCGCCCTACCGAGGTGCGAGTTCGGGGGGATAAGGTGGGCGACATTTCACTGAAAGAGGTGTGAACCCGAAAGATGGGAGAGCGGACGCTCTTTCTACCTCTTCGACAACGAGGAATCTACTTGTGTCGAAGATACACGAACCCCATTTAGCTTACAGCCCATTTTTTGATACGGAAAAATACTCACAAGTTTCACCAGTGTAACCGTTAAGACCAACCAAAGAAGCATTGCGTGTTAAGCTGTGTTACGATCGATTCTGAGGACCGTGAAATAATAGCGTTGAGTACTCGCTTGAAGGAGAGACGACAAGCCCCGGGTCAATCGGTTCATTACAATAAAGAGACGAATTTAAACGGGGACTTGAGAAATGAAAGCCAGAAGACTTCCACTTACGCTAACGCTTCGGGGAACAAGCAAGCAGCCTACCCGCCGCAACTCGCCAGGTCGCAGGTGGACTTGTCCGCCGTAGCTCGTAAGAGCGAAGGTGGAAACGCCTCAAACCTCAGACTGAGTGCTGAGACCATAAGCCTCGCACAAAAGTGATAAGTCGCTACATGCGCAGAAGTAGTGCGGGGCCCAGAATATGGGTAGCGCTTTACTCACAAGTAGGTGTTCCTTTATGTTTGGTCCGTGGAAACCCTATCCGGGAAGTATAGACCACACATTTCAATACCAATCTGAACAAATTCGGCTGAACCTTGATTGGCCACTGCGACAGTTCAGCTACTTACATAGAGGCGATCATTCTTCCCAGCAATAAGATACATTAAATAACTACCCCGGATCCGGCAACTTGACCTCACCAAACCAGTGATACGGTTCATCAGCCATCGGTTGTGGTCTTAGGTCTGGCCACGACCCTTGTCGCCCAAGCCACTGCGCTGCAGCCGCCACGTATGCCGCACCCTGACTCAGCCTGTCAAAGAGCCGAATGCGGGGGTTAAAGGAGTTCTTTAGAACTCGCTCCTCAGACGGCGAGAGGGTGCCAAGTTTCCGATTCACTACCTCTGGAGCCTTGCACTCATAGATCTTAAGGACCTCTTCTCGACGGGGTGCCTGCTCAAGAGCCTCGCCCTTCTCTGTACTCAGCTGCTGAAGATATTTTGTCAGGTAGCAGATACCTTGAGTCTCGTTTAACACTAAAAGCGGTCGTAATGCGGCAGCGTTCCTCCTAACCACCTCCCACGCCTTAGGAAAATCTCTCAGGTAACGTTGCACAATCTCAGGTCGCTGCTCCATAAGCCCCAGCGCTATCTCAACTCGGCGCATAAAGCCTGTCATCTCGCGATGAAAGCGGGTTGCAGACTCAAGGGATGATATCTCCGTGTAATGGCTCAGCACCTGGTCAAAATATCTACTCGGATTAAGCAACAAGACACTTACATCTTTACTCGGCATCGTTAGCACCCGGTTTATCTTCGTTCGCCAGCGCTCATATGTTAGCACCGATACCAACTCTTCTCCGTCTTCGAGGGTATTCACTCTCTGCTCAGCCCCCTCGCCCTCAATTTCCCGCACCTCCCTCATCAGGCGGTAGTGTGCCTGTCTAAGCGCGGTTTTGAGGGGCGGCTTCTCATGCACTTTTAGAAATGTGCCAAGCGCCCGAAAAACTGAGTTGTCGGCGAAGCGTAGAAATGAGAACCCTGGAAACATCTTTGAATGAATCTGAGCGCGCATCAGCGCCCACTTCTCTGGAATAAAGAGATGCAGCAGACTGTTCGACATCGCCTTAGGCTTCCCTAAAAGCACATCCACTTCGGTGCGCCCGAAAAGAGGCTCAACTCCAAACTCCTCGCTGGGGTCGCGGTGCGAACGCAGATCCGCTAGCTTAATATCGAACTCGTTCGGGTAGCGACGGAACAATGGCATCGATATAAGCCACGCTGCTGTGCCCACTACAATGGTTGATGATAACGTTGATGAAATAGAGCTAGGTTTCCAACCGATCTTTTTCTGAATTGTGTCTTCAACCTGTTTGTAACCTTCCTTTAGGGCTGCCCCTGGTTTATTGGTCGAAGGCAGAGCTTCTTTTATTTCCGATCGCTGAGCCACTTCCCTAGCAAATTTTTCAAGCACGGTGCGCATCATCTGCTCATCACGAGCCCGAGCAACACTATTTGTTTGCACGCGTGCTACTTCGCGCGCCACCACGCGCGAAACGACCTCCTCAAGCTCGGCTTGGGTGAGAATCCGCGGAGCCTCCGCACCGGCACTGGCTTTGAGGATAATGTGCTCCATCTTTGGCGAAACCCCCGATGGATCATTCAATGAATCGAGAGCCTGCGCCCTGAGAGCAGGTGAAAAGGAGTTGAGTGAGAGCGCGAGGCCAAGCGCTGCTACAGCCGACGCTGGATGATTTACTAAAGATGCGGCACCAGAAAACTGCTCGCTGGAACTCGCTTGGACCTTTTGCTTCATAGAAAGCTCACTTCCTCTTTTAAGCGCTCATGCAGGCCATATGTCCGCAAGTCATTTTTCAGACAAAAGGCTTCACCATCTGCTTAAAGGCTATTATCCAACGGGAACACCTATACAACGGAGAGAAATATGCCTGGTCAATTCGGTGAGGAGCTTGCACGCTACGGTGGGAAGGTCGCAAAAGGGCTTAAAGCACTTAAAGAGACCGTTGAGAGCGGCTCCAAACAGCTAGGGGCAGAGGTAGGGAAGGAGGCAACCGAGTTAGGTAAGGAGCTAGCAAATACCGCCAGGGCTCTAAAAGCAGAGGGTGAACGCGGAATCAAATGGCTCGACCAGACCGGTGTTCCCGCGGCCAAAGAGAAGCTTGGGCATGCCGCCCAGGTTGTTGCCACTCACGCTGATCTCACCGGAAGACGTATCGCAGCAGAAGCGCTGGAGCTTGCCAAAAAGCCTGAGATTTTAGAGAAGGACAAAGCGCGTAATTTTGAGCTTGTTACTCTGCTCTTCAATCGCAAAGTAAGCCTGTTTGCCCCCGTTCGTACTTTTTTGCAGTCTGAGCATGCCAAGCTTGAGGGACTCGATAACTCAGGTGAGATCCTGCGCGGCGTTACACTCTATCCACAACAGAAAGCTCTTCCGCATCTTAAAAATGAGTTCGTACCAGTGCGTATTTACATCACCGCCGGCGGACTTGTCGCGCGCACCTATCAGCAGGCATCCCCGGAGGAGGTGTGCGAAGGGAAGCCGCAATACACCTTTGTTGGCGAAAGAAAAGCGAGTGCTGACGACCTGTTTCAACTCAGAATAACGCCTGACCAACTTGGGGGTGCTCTAGGGGAGCTTTACTTGAGTAATACCTATCAAGCTTTTCGAAAGGAAGAGTGACGCAAACCCTACCCGCTTCAACGGGCCACGCTTCCCTCAAAGTATTCTCTGAGACCACGAGTCGCAAGTCCCTAACACTAGCCCCTTCCAAGCTACCCTGGGTGGCGTTGGAATGGGAATTCAGCGGTTCATTTTAGGCATTTTCTGCTCGAATGTTCCCGAATTTTAATTAACGGTCGGACATCCAATAGGGGACCTCAGTCGTGCTATGGTACCTGGATGGATTATACAATCACCGACTCTGCAAGTTCACGGATCTCTATTGGTTGCGATCTTTCAAATGCCTTGTTTTCCATATCTGGAAGTTCAGCAGCGGCTACACCCTGCTCTTGTCTCTCTGACCTTGCGACACCAAGCCTTTCTTCGGTGACGTGCTCGCCCGGCAGTGGTTGGAGCCCAATGGATGCCTTTGAGTTTCAAGTGTGTCACAGATGGACCCTGAATTTTGGGCCAGAGGAGGGTGCGATATTTAACGACACCTTCCAAGAAATGCGCTCCAGCGGCAGTGCTTACCTCACCGGATACTCATACCAGACGCTGCAGGACATGCATGACCAAGGTATGATTCGTTGGGGAGAGGCTGAGATTAACGCGCAGAAACTACGAGGCTTAACGCTCCCTCTTGATCCTGGATTTGACCTTTCAGGATCCTTCAAAGGCCCTCCCATATTTGTTCGACAGCCTGACGACGGCGGTGGGATCGTGATTATGAACGGTAATCATCGCGTTGCCAAAGTACTTAGTTGCGGAGCACCTTTGAGTGCCAGTATTTATGTGCTCGAACTCGCTTCACCTGAGGCATCCGAGCGGCTTCTTGGAATTGCACCATCCATGGGGTATGCGAGTCCGCGTATGCCGGCGAATTTTAATTATAGCTTTAACTCATAGAGCGAAAGTTGAGTATCCGACTCCGGTGAATCATATGCCTCACAAGCAAGCCCGTTAGCCTGTTGACCTAATTCTCCCTCAAGTAATCCCTTAACTTCCTCTCAGCAGACTTGCGCAGCGCGTATGCATGTCCGCGGCTGTATCCAAGCTCAAGCCCGACATCCTCGGTTGATTTATCCATCACATACACTCCGCGCATGAGAGATCGCTCTAGGTCTGACAGAAGCCCTGGAGCATTGAAGCCCAGAAGGCGCACATGGTTGAGCTCAATAACCTTATCGGGCAGTGCGTCCTCAGAGGCCACACGGTTAAGGGGAGATTCCCCCTCGCCGCCATCTTGTCCAACAGCACGACTATCGTTCCCTTCAAGCTCCCGTCGCGATTGGCGCTCAAGCTTCACCACCTTTCGCACTTCAGCTTTTATGAAGTAGAAGCTATAGGTGAAGAACTGTGCACCTTGAACCTCACGGTATCGCGAAGCTGCCTCTAAAAGCGCTGTGTCGGCGACACTCTGGGCTTCAGTTGGAGATAGAACTACCCCCATCGATAACAACATCCGACGCGCAACTTTAAACGCTCGCGCCCTGCTTTCCAAAACGAGCCGTCTGCGGGTTTCGAGCGAGAGCACAGCACTGTGGGGGGTACCCACTGCTGATGGAGCGGTTGATGGAGAGGGGAGTTCAGCTTCTTTGAGAGCAACATTTGTGTATTTCATATACATGATAATATCATTGTTATCATGCTAACGAAGCTTTTTCGGCAAATGGCTCAGTGACTTAAATAGCAATGATATTAAGGGATTACAAGACTTACGCCTGGCAGCAGTCATCGATACGTATGTGACAAGATCGAAAGCCGGACCAAGGCGCTGAGTTTGGCGGACCTAGAAGGTCCGCGCTCCAACTTGCAAACAGCGACTAAGCCGTTGCGGATTGCGAGTGAGATCCGGCAGCGCTGTGAGAGATTTATCTTGCTTAAGGAGTTCGCAGATCCTCTCGTAGGCCGCTTTAATTACAGCTGGCTTCAAGGTTCGCCCGTCAGCAATCGCTACACCTTGGACCAACTCTACATCTGCTGCGCGTGAGGGAACGCGAAACTCAAAGACAGCTACTACTTCAGTTCCTTTGCGAATCGCGAAGTTAAGGTGCTCATCATTGAGAAGATATCCCGGAATCTCCTCGAGCATGTCTTGCTTTAAGCGTTGCTCAATCACAAAGCAACGCGCCTCAATAAGTTCTGCCTGCCGGAGTCTACCGATAGAAAATGTATTCCCAATTGAGATGCGCTCATCGTCCTCTGTCGTGCCTGTGTAGGCACGGAAGTAATGCACGAACTGCTCAAGCCGTGAGGCTTTCATTCGTTTTAATCCTCTCTCAATGAGCGCCACACCAAACTGCTCCACCCGCAACAGCTCGGCTAACCCCTGCTCTGTAAGCGAAAGCCGTCGGGCGCGCGCATCGGATTGACTCAGCTGACGCTTGACCCAACCCCATTTTTCAAGCCGATTAAGCACGGTAGTCATCGTGGTATGAGAAGTTCCAAGAGTAACGGCAAGCATCGCAGCCGATGCACGCTCAGGTTGTTTATGGATGATATTCAGAACGTGCCACTCCAGCGGCGAGCGGCCGGAACCAAAGGCGTCACGCGACAAAAAGCCACACACCCGCGTTAGCCGGCGCACCTCATTCATTAGCGGGGGGTCTGAAGGGAGCGTTGTAGCCTCAACCGCTCCCATGTCATCGCAAAAATTCCTGATCGATTCGATGAATGCCTCACGCTGAGCTATGGGGATGCGTTCATATGCCGCTGAAAATATGCGCTGTGTATTCTTGTGGGCGTCAAAAAATATATTAGAGCCTCGCTCTGTCGCCACAATTACAAGCCGCGACCCTCGTAGTTCCCTCTTGATGAGTCCATCGTGCAACATCGACTTAATAAGCCGTGAGATTTTAACTGAGCTCAGTAACAAAGCCCTTGAAAGCTCGGCTGAGGTAATGCCATCGGCGCGAGCTATAACTTCCTGGAGCGCTGACGACTCTGTTATACCTAGGTCTTCAACGCCATACGCCGTGTGAACAGTGCGGTTAGCCTGGTGCATGCCACGAAGGGCTGAAAAGATTGATCGCGCAGCTTCTCTCTTCACAGGACTCGACTACCTACCACAGCACCAGACGTTTCACAAACGTTACATTAAGTGTTTGATAACTTAACCCCCTTTTCCAACGCGGCTGAAATAAGTTTAGAGAAGAGCGTTTTCACATCGGCAACAAATTCTTTTTTCAAGTCACCGCACCATTCCTCGCTCTTGCCAGCGAATCGCGCCCTAACAATCTCGGCATAGGCTGGATTTCGCAATCCTGAACACTTATCAAGAGCTACTGCAAGCATCGCGGGCCCATAGGGCTGCGCTTTCCCGCCATCATCCCAAGAGCGGATGCCGCGTTTCTTGATCAGCCCAACCAGTTGATCGCTCATAGTCGCCGTCGAATCACCCATAAGCGAGACCTTGCCCATCCTTGGAACCTGCTCTGATAGCTCGATAATCGCGGACTCGTCTACTGTGGTAGCTAAAGCCACGGCAGCTGTTAAAAATGCAATCTTCTCATCAGTGGTCCCTTGCGCCGACAACACGCGCTGCACGAAGCGCCTATCTATTAACTTCACTAATGTGATTCCTTGCAGTCCGATTTTGTCTTCTTCCCTTTCGCGCTCAAGTCTGGCAGCTTCCTCAGCAGCTTTTTTAACTGCAAGCTCCTTACGCTCAACCTCTAGCTTCTCTTTCTCTTGTTTCTCCCGCTCCCGCTTATTTTCGGCGGCGACCTTCTCGCGCTCAAGGCGAGCAGCGCGCTCGACAGCCTCTCTTGCAGCTAGTTCTTTCTCTTCGGCTTCACGCTTTATTCGCTCCTGCTCTCTCTGCTCTGCTATTCTTCTGGTCCGTTTTTCTTCATCGACCTTGTACACTACTTGCTGCGCCACCTCGAATAAAGCGCTCAGGTCACTGCTCTTGGCCTCGGTCCACGAAACGTCAGAGAGTCCAGCAAATCCCTGAGGCGCATCAACTTTATTGATCGAAGCAAAGAGAGAAGCCAACCCACGCTTTGCTGGCCGCTCAATTTCAAGCAACGGGGCGAGGAACCCCTTGAGAAATAGCGTAACCGCCATCGGATTTTTCTCAGACTTCTCGGATAGAAAAGCTTGCGCGTACGATTCGTTTGTATCTCCAAATAAGTTTTTATAATGCGCTAGAAATCGCCTGTTTAGCTCATCGGCTACCTGCACCGAATTCTCACGGAGACCACTCGCTACAGCCCGTTGAACCAGAGTCTGGTCAGTTGCCAGTATGGTAGTAAGTGCTACCGTTGTTCCTAAAACGGTATAGAGGTGGTGGTACTCGCTTCTATCCTGACACCACGTTGCAATCTCCTCGGCACTTCCTTTGGGAAGTCTACCCGCGTACGGTTTATAGCCTTTAAACGCATCGCTTATAATCTCTCTCTGCTCCTTACTCTTTATTCCCTCAAAGGCTTTCAGGGTTGCAAGACGCAACGCTTCTGGAAATTCCGGAGCAGCCACAAGCATCCGGGCTAACACCAGAAAGGTTTCAAAGCTACGATTACTGATAAAGGATTTTACAAGCGCCTTTGAGCCAACCTCAGGAGGCACCAGCTCACCATCAGTCTCTGCGACAGGCGCTGTGACCGGAGGGGGTGGCACCACACGCAACCCAGGCGCGGCAGAAGAGATATCCCTGGCGCCAGCAACCTCCCCTGCCGCTCCGCTTTTGTCGGTAAGCACACTATTTCTATTCATATTCGCCGCGCCCGTTGCTGACGGCAGGGCAGTGCCTAACCTCTCCTGTTACTAAGAGGGCCACAACACAGTGCCTTGCGCTCTGTTTATGTACTTAAGCGCAGGGAAGATGGTTTTGTCAGGTGAGTGCGATATCAGTCATCGTCCGAGTCCAAATAAACGGTCGATGTCGGCGGAGATGTCGTGACTGAAGGCGCCGACGAGGATCGCCAGACTCTACGGAGCCCTGTACTAGACCAGATGATGAATTTTGTTTCGGTCCGGCTCGCGAGGGATTTTCACACCCGAACCCTAGTAGCTGGGCTGGGTGGTGATGGAGAGATTACCCACGAACGATTCATCAAGCAACACAACGCAATCGCTGCTGAAGGGGGATTTCACGGAGGGATCTCATAGTTGGGTCCCACATAAATTGTAGGCGATAAGAAAACAGGCCGAGCATGGCCTGTTTCCGCACATTTTTCTAATGCCAGCTACATCATCAAACGCTACCCACAGCGGCCGTTCCGGCAATTCAGGTCAAGCTCACACGGCTGGCTGCCATCGCTTGAACACGCCTCACCTCGACGGGACCTAAATTGGCACGTTTTAATAGTTGGCGAGCAGAAAAGTTCGTTCATGCATGGCGGTGAAAATGCGTTAAATGTCGGCGAACACGCGGCTCCAAAGGGAAGTTTTAAAACGCAGCTATAGCTAGCCTGAAACCATAAGCCCTGATTCTGTCGACAGGCATACCGAACACTGTTATTGCACTCGTAGCTCCAATTCATCTGCGACGCCAGACAGCTCGATGAGCAGGTACCGCGACCGTTCTGGTACTGACACGAGTAGCCTTCTGCACATTTGCCAGCCCATGGACCTGAGCACTCTCCCCCCTCCCCGAGACCAGCTTGGCAGAAACCGCCGTTACAGAAGAAGCCTGGTCCGCACACTGGCCCGCCAACGCCATTCTTACTGCACGGCTCTCCGCCCCGCGGCGGCGCCTTACATATTCCGACGGCACTGCTACCACTGCGTCGACACTCAAGACCCGCTTGGCAGACTCCTCGTCCTGCATCTCCACACTCTCCCTCCGGCCCGATATCTTGTCGACACACTGCGCCCCCCAGCGCGTTTCGAGCTTGAACGCACGAGTAACCAGCCGCGCACGGGCAAGGGGCTCCCTCACCACCTTTCGCAATGCAGGTACCTCCACCCGAGAGCGCGGACTGCGCAGAACAAATAAAACCGTCCTTACAGTGCTTATCCATTTGGCACTTTGCGCCAGCCCCAACCGATGCACTACAGAAACCTGAGTTACACATCAACCCAGGCGTACACTCCCCATCCTGAGCACAGTACTCGCTCTGTATTCCAGGTCTACGACACGTCCCTTGCGAACCGCAGAAGAGCCCTTGGGACTCATCACAGAATGCTGCCATACCACAGGGCTTACCTAAACCAACTGTTGCTACACACTTTCCACTCGTCGAGCCCACAGCACCAAGGGCCCTGAAGCACGTCAGCCCATCCTCACACGGCAGCGAAGGCGAACAACTTTGTCCGAGCATGCTCCTGCTTAGGCAGACGCCTCCCTGGGGCGCGCTACATATATATGGCTCAAGGCACGGATACTCACTCGAGCACGGCCCATCACGCGCGCTCTTTTTCTTGCAATAACCCTTCACGCATGCCAACGTTGCCCCATCGACGCACGGCTTAGAGATCCCCGCACAGGCCTCGCCTTCTTTCGCCGTATCAACACAGATGCCGAGCCTTTTGAGGCATGAGAGGCCGTACTGGCACGAGCGCTCCTTGCACGATTCATTAAGCTTAGCTCGCTCGACGCATGTCATGTTTGAGGCCCCCGAGCTCCCTGCGCACGTTAAGAGTGGATGACAGAAAGGAGCAGCTGGGCCACAGGCCTCACCCTTCTCTCCAAACTCAGAGCAGGTACCTTTAAAGCACTGAAGCCCAACTACACACGGTGACGCGGCTGAACACGACGCCCCCTTTTCGGGTCGCTTCGTGCAACCGGATGAGCTACACACAAGGAATGAGTCTGCATAATCGAGATAGCGCTCAAGCGCGGCTTTTAGATCTTTCTCTTGATCCGCATCAATCGGAGTCTTAATCGCGTTTTCAACCGCCGCTTGAGCCTCGGCTGGCGTCGGCAACGTAGCGAGCAGTGCGTGACTCAGCATGACGGCGAAATACTTACGACCCAGGACAGTCAACGCACCCGGAGCAACTCCTTGGTTTTTATCGTTTAGAGACTGCACAAGGTACACTCTGAAGGTATCAGTAATCCCGGGCACTCGTGAGAAGAGGTCGAGCAGAACGCCACGTTGATCAGCGATTGGATCATCTGGGAAGTCCTTAATAACAGTTGCAAATGATGTACGAACTCCTGCTTTATTCTGGCCGAGCGTTTGTAGGTACGAGCGCATAGCAGCAGCCGCGCCATCGCTATACTTCGAGCGTGGAAATGCCATCAAAAGTTTTGGTAGTATCTCCTTCAGAGGAGTAGACGCGAAGCGTTGAATCAGCTTGGTTTCAAGCACGGTTGTCTTCAACGATGGGAGCACTGCTTCAAATTCCGCCTGCGTCTTTAAGCCCCGCAGCGTAACGATATCGTC
>JBIIHY010000039.1:0-12941 GCA_044235305.1 Bdellovibrionota bacterium | reverse complement strand
AGTTCCCCTCACACCGAGCGTGGAGCGGGAAATACCGAGCGGATACCCAGGGGGTCATCTTAGGGGGACGCAGTTCCCCTCACACCGAGCGTGGAGCGGAATATATCGAGCGGATACCCAGGGGGTCATCTTAGGGGGACGCAGTGCCCCCTCACACCGAGCGTGGAGCGGAAGATACGGAGAGAGGGGGATTCGAACCCCCGATACAGCTTTTGGCCGTATAACGATTTAGCAAACCGCCGCCTTCAGCCACTCGGCCATCTCTCCACAAGAGCGGACGTAAAATCTCGCGATTTTACCAACTACCGGAACAAAAATGGCGCGCCCTGGAGGATTCGAACCACCGACCTTCTGATTCGTAGTCAGATGCTCTATCCAGCTGAGCTAAGGGCGCGCACGAGGTCCAGGAGGGTAACAAATCTGTATAGTTTAGCAAGAAGCAGGGATATTTTAGGCTAAGCGGCCTCTTGTTTCAGTAAACCATTGCTTGTTTTCAAAGAATTACGCTACCCTACGCCCTCGCTGACGGAAGGGTGGCCGAGTGGTTGAAGGCGCCGGTCTTGAAAACCGGAATACCGGAAACGGTATCGGGGGTTCGAATCCCTTCCCTTCCGCCACTGCTTTTCTGGTCACTAGCCGCTTTCCCGCTGAGGAACGGTTCGTCTAGAAACAAAAAATGTGCATGTACCCGTGTGGAGAGATGGCCGAGTGGCTGAAGGCGCACGCTTGGAAAGCGTGTATAGGCTAATCCCCTATCGGGGGTTCGAATCCCCCTCTCTCCGTATTTTCCGCTCCACGCTCGGTGTGAGGGGGACTGTATTTTCCGCTCCGCGCTCGGCGTGAGGGGGACTTCCCCGTCTGCCCCTTGCCACCATTCTCCACCGAAACTGAAGAATAATTCACAACGAGCACAACGAGCACACCGAGGGAGTCGTTTTCACCCTCTCGCCGTACTCGGTGTTCTCGTTGTAAATTTTACAGCCGATAGTATCGAGAGAGCACTCTAAAGCGTGCGCTCCACTACCACTTAAGCGTAGCTGGGAAGTACTTTGCGATCAGGTCCTGATAGTACGGCTTTAGTGCCTCTACATCAGGCGGATTCTCGGCCTTTGAGTAGAGATCGTAAGGATTAAATTTCTGTACCCAGTGGAACATCTTTCTGTCGTGCGAGTTCATCAGGTGTAGGTACTGGCCTTCGCGGTGCGCTGCGTAGAAAGAGTGATAGCGCAGCATGTAGAGACCTTCTTCAGGTAGGTACGGCTTGGCTATCTGATAAATGTACTCATCGTGTCCCCACGAGAGGTGCACGTTGTCGAGGCCGCATCCTTTAGAGTAGATGCCGCACTCGGTTTGTAGCTCTGGATTTTTAAAGTCAGGATTTAGCTCAAAGAATTCAGGGAAAACTATCTTGTCAGAATACTTGCATCCAACAGGAAATGTATCACCAACAACGGCCCACTGAGGCTCGCCGAAGAGGCACAAGATTTTGCCGAGGTCATGGATGAATCCGATTAGAACAAACCAGTCAGGATGGCCATCGGTGCGGATCGCTTCTGAAGTTTGTAAGAGGTGTTGTAGTTGCGACATCTCGGTGTCTGGGTCGCTATCGTCGACAAGTTGGTTTAAAAACTCAGCCGCTTCCCAGATAGACATCTCTTTGCGAGAGAACGAGAGGAATTCCTTCTTCTTTGCTAGTACGAAATCAAGGGTCTGATACTGGTGATTGATCTTGTAGAACTCTTTAACGGAGGGCCGCGCCTCTTTGCGGTAGTCACGAAAGTTACCTTTTTCGCGTTTGATGTTCTGTAAGAAGAGTGACTCCTCTTCTGGATAGTGGTCCTTTACAAAGTCCTCCCATTCATCAAGCGAGGCTAGAGGGGTGGGGTTAGGGTTAGGGTTAGGGGTTGAAGTTGAAGTTAAAGTTGAGGTTGATACGAATTCTTCAGCGAGATTGTTGGCGTCTGTTGCGGTTGACATAGCACCTCGGGAGTCGAGTTTGGTTGCAAAGTGTAAGCAAGAGAAGTTTAGGGTTCAAGCTCTTTCTGTATCGAGCTATATCAGGGAGCCCAAAATGGCTGTTTGCCGCGGGGGCCCATAGTTTAGTCTCCTCTCCCCGGCAAGCGTAGTATCAACAGGGCTGGGGTAAGGTAGTTAAGTTCAAGACACCGACCGAATCTTCAATGTATCTAGGGGTATGCACTCCTGCCCCCGGCTGCCAATCATTTGGCCTGATTTAAGTCACACCCCCGCATAAACGGGGCATACCAGAAAGAAGATATCGTTAAGTTGCTTAGCACCCATGTTCTGTCAAGCTTAAGGGATGTCGGGATGCTTTAAGAACGGGAGTGCCTCCAGGCAATTTCTATAGAGAGAGATTTATGACACCAGCGCTTAAAAATCAGTCACCCACAAGTAACGCAACTAAAGCTTCTCCGGACTTAGACCCTCTAGCAACGAGAGACAGTGCTCACTTCGTTAATACGCTCCGAACGGTACGCGAGTTTCATGCAGACCTGTCTCGTTGTCATGAGAGGATTCTAGAGGTTGAGCGTAAGCTCGACGTCGGCGACATGATTAGCGGCGCTAAGGCTCAATATGCCAATCGATCACACGCGCAGGCGCTTGATGTTTTGAAGGAGCCCCTGCAGAAAATGTATCTATCTGTTGGACAGGAAAGAAACGACATTCTTGATACGATTGAGAAGAAGATAATAGCAGCTTTTCGAGAAAACGACGAGTTTATTGATTCCAGAACGGGGCGCCTTAAGCCAGGCCTGCAGAAGGGTATTATTTCCATCGTTCACCGAGTTTGTCGGAATAGCGTCAACGACAGTAGCTATCACGAGGACCTGAACCAATTGGAGGATATCTCCACATTGATGCCACAAGCCTTGAAGGAATTGAGTCAACTGGAATCCGCTGTTGATCCATCAGTCAAAAGCTTGGAGTCCGTTAAAGCGTTCTTGCAAAGCGATGCGGATTTTCTCAAGGGCTCTAAGCTTTATTCACACACCCCCAACGTTTACGTAAATGCTACTGAACTTGCGAAAGTAAAGGCCTTGTATGAAGCTCACCGAGACACGATTTTCCTAGAGTTCGGAGAGAAGTTAGCGAACATTGGCGGTGGTTCTGTCGACGGGGTGGCTGAGACGACGGCAGCTGCAGAAGCAAAGCTTAAGGCTCTACAACAGAAGGCAGAGGGAATGCTAGAGCTGCTGCGTAAGTCGGCGGCGGCGAAGGAGACTGTGGATCGTGCTGCGAGTGAAATGAATTTGGCTGGCACAGGGCTTGTTTCGTTTGTCTCAAAGGATAGCAATACCGTCACATCATTTTCGCAGAACATCTCTGATAAGCTACGCACTTTGTGGAAGCAAACAGTCGGAGGGGCTGTGGAGAGCTATGAAGATGCAAGGCGGCGGTTTCTCAGCGTAGATTCTGACTACGACGCCAAAGAGCTCGAGACTAAGGTTAAAAACTTAGAACAGCAGCATAAGGATGCAGACCAGCTGATTAAGGCAGCTGGTCAAACTTTAAGTCCGTTCGCAGTTATGTCGCAGACTCCTGGGCTACGCGACAGGCCTGCCTACAAGGCGGGTATCCTCGGCATGGAGAACCCAGCGCGGAGGGCTGCATTTTCGGTCTACAAGGCATTTCAGACAAGCGCCGAGAATTCCGTGAGTAGCGCACTCGACTTGATAGATCGAGGTACCAAGTTCGTGACCCAGTTGGTTGAGCATGCTGCTTGGCGTAGTGATCTGCTTGATGCAACCGTGATTGATGGAATCCCTATTGCTCCAGCAGCTAGCGATTACCTCAAGAATCTTGCGCTTAAAAACGTTACGGTATTGGATGCGATTGAAACAGAGGCGAGGAAGAACCCAGCAATCCTTGAATCTCAGGAGATGTTTGGGTTTCTGGGCGATAAGATTAGTGAGGCCGGGCAGAAGTTCTTTACGGTTGTATCGACAGAAGCTCGCAAGGCAAATGTGGCAGAGCGTTTCGCTAACCCACAAGACATAGACAAGCAAATTGAAGAGCAGATGACCCTGATGAAATTGTTGATATCGATGAAGAGATAGCAGAGTTGCTCAAGAGGTTTGGCTCGGCAGGCGAGCTTCTCGCCCTGCCGGAGGGACACCGCCTACGGCCAAACCCACCACAAACCCACATACAGCGCCCCCGAGGTGGGCGGTGGAGCTTACTTCGGGGACCATGGCATCAAATATAGCTTGAAGCACCACCACCTGCAGCATACTCGAAAATTGCGCTTTGGCTGCGAGGCTCTTTGTGGCGCGGTACTCCCGTAAAGCAAGTGCTGCTGAGATACCAACTAAAGCTAGCACGCTTGCTGATGCACCGAGCATGACGGGCGCATAGGTCGGGTCAGTTAGTTTGTCGGCTCCCCAGGCGAACAACATTCCACCTGCGCCGCATAGTAGGTAGGTTGTGGTGAAGCGGAATGCCCCAAGACGCGACTCAACTCGCGGACCAAGAACCCACAACCCAAGCATGTTAAACGCCAGGTGCGCTACTCCCCAGTGAAGAAACTGCGCCGTGAAAACGCGCCAATACTCCCCAGCCTCAAAGAGCGGCCCAAAGAAGGCCCCCAAATCAACGAGACCGCGCAGGGTGTCTGCATCCTGCGAGCTCTGATACAGGTAGGAAGCGATGTTGAGCGCTATTAAGAGTTTTGTATAGCGAGAGGCTAGGTTTGGGCGCTTGGATTGGGGGCGAAAACACGTTTTGATGGCGATGGCGTAGATGGCAAATAGCCCAATCGCTATCATCCCTGATTCATCCGGCCTGAGGACCCTCGCTGCGACGCACCCAATGACGCAGACTAGGTTAGCCGCCGCTATCCAGCGAGGAAGCTGGCGCCTAAAGCTCACAATATTGTAGAGGTCCCCTAGAAGGTTAAGTAGGGCAACCAGAAATAGGATGTGGTTTATGTTCATGGGATGCCGCGTTTTAGCCGGTAATCCGCTTCAGAGCTCAATTACCCGTTTCATAGACCGCGTGCTTGGGTTACCATTTCGCCGTCTTTCACATAGTGGCACAACATCATGACACACAATAGCTTTAATACCTTACATGAATTTCAAACCGGCTCTGGAAAGAAGGCCAAGTACTATTCCCTCCCCGCCCTTGAGGCGGCTGGATTCTCTGGGGTGTCCCGATTGCCGGTGTCTATCCGCATCGTGCTCGAGTCGGTGCTTCGCAACGTAGACGGTGCGCGTGTTGAAGAGCGCAACGTGCGTGAGCTTGCCGCGTGGCAGCCGACAGCCGAACGCGTAGCTGAGATTCCATTCGTTGTAGCGCGTGTGCTGTTACAAGACTTTACGGGAGTGCCTCTCGGTGTGGACTTAGCAGCGATGCGAGCCGCAGTGAATACTTTGGGGAAGAATCCTGGGATCATAGAGCCGCTCGTACCAGTAGACCTCGTCATTGATCACTCAGTGCAGGTTGATTTCTCACACCGTAATGACGCACTCCGCTTAAACATGGAGGTAGAATTCGAGCGCAACGGGTCGCGCTACCAATTCCTCAAATGGTGTAAGCAGGCGTTTAAGTCTTTTAGCGTTGTGCCTCCAGGGTTTGGTATCTGTCACCAGGTAAACCTTGAGTATCTAGCGCCCGGCGTTATCGAGCGAGACGGGGTGTTCTTTCCAGATACTCTCGTGGGAACCGATTCGCACACCACGATGATAAACGGGCTTGGGGTTGTTGGGTGGGGAGTTGGCGGAATTGAAGCTGAGGCAGCCATGCTTGGCCAGCCGGTGTACTTTCTGACCCCTGATGTTGTTGGCTTTAACCTCTCAGGCGCACTCTCTGCTGGGGTTACAGCAACGGACCTCGTGTTGCATATCACCAATGTATTGCGTAAGGCCAAGGTCGTTGGCAAGTTCGTTGAGTTCTTTGGCGAGGGCGCAGCGTCACTCGCTGTTACCGATCGCGCAACGATTGCGAATATGGCTCCTGAGTACGGCGCAACGATGGGATTCTTCCCAGTTGATGAGCGCACGTGTGAGTACTTGCTTGCAACGGGACGTTCAAAGGAGAGCGTTGATACCTTTAGAAATTACTACAAAGCTCAAGGGTTGTTCGGAATTCCTCAAAAAGGCCAGTGTGATTACTCGCAAGTAATTGAGCTTAATCTCGCAGATGTTAAACCGAGTATCGCTGGTCCGAAACGTCCGCAGGATAAGATTCAGCTCGATTCAGTTAAGGGCGTCTTCACGAACCTTTTGCAGCAGGGCGTGCCTGAAGGTGGTTACGGGAAGAAGGCAGATGAGCTTGAGAAGGAATTCACGGTCATCGTCCCTCGCACTGGCGTTGGAAGCGAAGGGAAGGAGACCGGAGAGGTGTCGATCGGCCATGGAGAGGTCCTTATCGCAGCTATCACTTCGTGTACAAATACTTCAAATCCAAGTGTGATGTTGGCTGCTGGGTTGCTTGCAAAAAAGGCTGTTGAGAAGGGGCTTACCGTTAAGCCGTTTGTGAAGACATCGCTTGCGCCTGGTTCGCGGGTGGTAAGTGATTACCTTTCAAAGACAGGACTTCAGCCGTACCTCGATAAGCTCGGATTTCAGGTGGTGGGATACGGATGCACAACGTGTATCGGAAACTCAGGGCCGCTCGATGCTAAGATCGAAGAGTGCGTAACAAAGAACGATATCGTTGGCGCTGCGGTGCTCTCAGGTAACCGCAACTTCGAAGCGCGGGTTCATCAGAATATCAAAGCAAACTTCCTTATGAGCCCGCCGCTTGTTGTAGCGTATGCGCTTGCAGGAAGTGTAAAGGTTGATTTTGAGCGCGATGCTATCGGTAGCGACAGCTCAGGTGCGCCGGTGTATCTGCATGACATCTGGCCATCTGCGGAAGAAGTCACAGCGCTTATGCCGCAAGCTCTCAATGCTGACACCTACCGTCGTCTCTACGCTAACGTAGTGGCTGAGAATCCGCTCTGGGATGCTGTGCCATCAAGCGCTGGTGTTGTGTATGAGTGGGATAAAACATCAACCTACATCCAAGAGCCACCGTATTTCGAAGGGTTTTCGCTTTCAACAAAAGCTGCTCAACCGATAGAGAATGCGCGCTCGCTCGCTATCTTTGGTGACTCTGTAACCACTGACCACATTAGCCCAGCAGGATCGATAAAGAAGGACTCGCCAGCCGGGCGTTACCTTATCTCGCGTGGAGTGGAGGTGAAGGATTTTAACAGTTACGGCGCTCGTCGCGGCTCGCACGATGTGATGGTCCGAGGAACTTTCGCAAACGTGCGTATCAAGAACCTTATGGTTCCTGGTGTTGAGGGCGGAGTTACCGTTCATCAGCCTTCTAAAGAGAAGCTTGCAATCTTTGATGCCGCAGTTAAATACGCAGAGACAAAGACACCACTTATAGTGTTTGCTGGTGCCGAATACGGTACTGGTAGCTCGCGTGATTGGGCAGCGAAGGGAACGAGCTTGCTCGGCGTGCGTGCAGTTGTAGCTGAGAGCTTTGAGCGCATCCACCGCAGCAACCTGTGTGGGATGGGGGTTCTTCCGTGCCAATTTATCAATGGAGTGAATGCGAAATCGCTTGGGCTCGTTGGAGATGAGCTTTTCACGCTGCGCGGTATCGAGCAGGGAATTACACCAGGACAGGATGTTACGCTTGAGATTACCCGAGCTGATCGGTCAAAACATGAGGTAAAGCTAAGGTTGCGGGTCGATACTGCGATTGAAGTTGAGTACTTCAAACATGGCGGCATCCTGCCGTATGTGTTGCGTCAGTTAGTTTCGAAGTAGATGGGGTTATTTCATTAGTCGGGGTTTTAGGTTAATGGCGCCCCGCGCCCGAGTTGTGGTGGTACGCGCTGCGTTTTGATTAAATAACCCAGAGGGCGCGGCGGACGCGGAGGGGTAATTAAAAGTTGATAAATAGACAGGTGTGTTAGATGAGAAGAAGGGTAGGGATATTGATGCTCTCAGTTTGTTACGCCAGCGTCTTTAGCGTAGCGGCTGAAGCTGTAGATGCTGATAAAGTAACCGTGACCGTTAATGCGGTAAGTGCACAGGGCGTTGGCAAGTCTATCGGGACAATTACCTTTGAGGATTCTAAGGACGGCTTAAAAGTTATCCCACAGCTCTCTGAACTTTCACCCGGTCACCACGGATTTCATATTCATGAAAATCCAAGCTGCGAGCCTAAAGAGAAAGATGGTGTCATGACGGCTGCGCAAGCTGCTGGCCCACACTACGATCCGACCCACGCCGGCAAACACAGCGGCCCACACGGCGGTGGGCATGCAGGAGATCTTCCTGTGCTTGTCGTTGGAGATGATGGGAAGACTACTGGTGATCTAGCTCCCGTTAAGGGGCTCACGGTTGCTGCTATCAAGAACCGCAGCGTGATGGTTCATGCAGGTGGTGATAACTATTCCGATACTCCAGCCCCTTTCGGTGGTGGTGGGGCACGGGTTGCGTGTGGGGTTATTCAGTAGTTGTTCCCCCTGGACCGCGGACCTTCTAGGTCCGCTTAGATGTTTCGTCAGTCACCGCAACGAATGTCGGGCGAAGCTCAACGTTAGCTTTCCAATTTCCAAAGCAGCGACATCACCCCGAAAAAGACTCTCTAAGAGCCTCCATAGCGTTCTGATTCACCCGTAAGAAGCCACCCTGTGGCCTATCGAGGTCGGCTACAAGTAGGAGCACTGAGGCGAACGCGATGACAAGCCCAACAGAAGCTGGAGAACGAGCGGAGCCGGCAAGTGCAGCTTGGTATCCTAACGTCCCCATACCAAGCATCGCCACACCGTAGAGAACGAGCCAGATGAAAGCGGGGATGCGTGAGTCAACGTTTCCAAAGACTCGCCTAGTATGAGCGTCGAAAACTCCATTAAGGGTTTGCGCAAAGATTCCTACAGCGAGGAAATTCTGACTCTCGGCCGAAGCCCGCAAGGTTGTAGCCCACAATTTGCGATGTATATTTTCAGATAACAGTATTCCTTCGCGAAGCTTCCCAGACTCAACAGCATGAAGTCGAACGTCTACATATTCGCGGAGCAGTGCTCTTATTCCTTCTTTTTCCTTTAAGGGAAGGAGGTCTGCGTAAAGGTATGCAGTGCTTATGACATTAACTTCTCCGAGAAACGCCTGCCGTCTAAAATCGAATCGTGAAACTGCGATTCCAAAGGTTATAGCGAGCATAAACCCTAGAAGGCCGAGCATCGCTCCAACCACAGCGCTAATGGGAGCATCCTTCTCTTGACCTTCTTGTCTGCGCCTCCACTCCCCTAATCGGAAACCACATTCCACAGCTATAGCGATGAGGGCTATCGTGCCCAGAAAGAGCGCGCCTAGTGGGATAAAGTCGAGGAAATATCGGTATTCCATGCGGCTCTGACCCTAACCTTCTAAGGTCATATAGGAGCTGATGGTAATTAGGCAGCAAGGCCTCCGCGGTAGCTGTTGCCTACAAGCCTCGTCCTGTCAAATCGACTTTGGTGAAGGGATTGGCGCGACTTATCTACGTTTTGTGCCGCACATTATCCCCTGAGCGTCGTCTAGGTAACCCAGTAACTCGCGAGATAGCGATCACTGCCAAGGATAGAACTAGAAACAGCAAAGTAGCGCGACTTAGCAACAGAAGCCGGTAAAATAGCGCTGGTTCATAGCTGAATTCCACCGCGCTTGTTCCCTTGTTAAGAAGAACAGCAAGCTGATTGAGATTGACCTGAAAAATCTCTTCCTTCCGTCCGTTTATACTTACTAGCCAATTAGGCAGATAGTACTCGTTTAGTATTAACAGACCAGGGCTATGGCAATCGACGGATAGGTGCAATCGGTTGGTTGAAGAGAGCTCCTCGCGTATGGTGCAGGACTGTTCTTGAGGGGTATTAGGGCTCACGTGTTTACCAAGGCGCTCAAGGTTTTCTTGCTTCACCAGAACGCTGGATAGGTAGTCGTTTTTAGCAGCAAGCTTTTCGTGGAACTCAGCCGAGGTAGAATATGCTCCTCCAACCTGGTGCACAACGCGATAACGCGGGAGTGCCTTATCCGTCTCGTATAGCTTGTATCCCTCGATCTCATCTCTCAACCGGTAATTACCAAGCGTAGTTGAGCTGCACTCGCCACACAGAAGGTACTTCGCGCCCAGAAGTTCCCGATAGTTGGCGGGACTCGAGCCGTGATAATAGATTTGCACAAATTGCTCGTATGGCAGCGGATTGAGAAAAGCATTGAAGGACCGAATGTCGTAGTAGCTTGCATTCATTGACCATCTGTAACTGTTTTTTGATTCTGAAAATATGACGCGGTACGACCGAATATCCGCAATCTTTGACAGCTCGTTAAGCACACGATGGGACCGAAGGTTCCACTCCCAAAAATAATCCCCGGAAGCAATCGGCACTTTGGGAAACGGATAGGGCCAGAGGTTGCTAACAATAACCAGAGGTATAAAGAGCGAAACCAGGACAATACGAATAGGCGTAGCTTTGGTGATAGCGAACAAGCACAGGAGAGCTACTGCCCCTAAGCAGGTCCAGAGGTATGCAATACCCGTGCGCCGCTCTATTTCTAAAAGCACCACTGCTAGCGTTAAAAAAAGTATGCACGCAATGTTGTATCGCTTTAGGAAGAAAGCGGGACTTTCAGATATATTTCTGAGTAGATAATCAAGCCCTAAGCCTGAAAGTATAGACCCGCAAAACGCGAATACAAACAGATGTCTGCTTGGCTCGCGCATCAGGTTGACGAATGGTATGTGATAGTTGATGTAGGCTAGGCCAAAGTGTGAACCAAAAGCCGAAAGGAGGCCCCACAACCCCAGAACCCAAAGACCAATAATGAGCGGGTGTCTTCGGATGACGTGCACAGATAGGAATGTCAATACACATGCCGCGAATCCGAAGAACGGGTTCCCAACAATTAATACCTTCGTGCTTGGGACAAGAACACCACCCAGGCTGCTCGGTGGTAGCTGGTCGAGAAGGAAAGATTCAAAAGGTATCTTGGTCTTCCCTATTACTGGTCCGGATTCTACCCAGCGGATAAAGTTCGGTAGGCTTACTAGCTCAGAAATGAGGTATGGGGAGGTGATCAAGAACGTGACAAAACCAGCAGGTAGTATCGTAGTGAGGAAACTCTTTATCCGATCGAAGTCCCTGCGATAAGCCGCCGTAAACAAGCAGATGGAGCTTAATACCCCACCGATTAGAGCACAGTGGATAAAGGGCAGCGATGGTGCGGCAAGGATAATAAGAGTTAAAGAGAGAACGCAGAGAAAAAAGGCACTTTTGCGATAGATGCCATCGAAAGCTAATACAAGAGAGGCCACAAATAGAGGACACCAGCTGTAGGGAGCCAGTACCGTAAGATACAAAAAGTAGCTCTCCATGTTTGCACCAAAAGCAACCAAAGTTGCTCCTGCGATTGCTGCTACAGGTGTGGTCCTTAAAACTCGCAGTAGGACATAGGAGTTCACCAGAAGAATAAAATAGTGAAGTAGCGTCAGGAAATGCATCGTAAGAGATGCCTCCATCGCGGTTTTTAAGAAACCACTGCGTAGGAGGTAGAATGGGTAGTCAAATGTAAACTGCGGGGTATCGTAGATTGGAAGGCCCCCAAGAAGTGAGTCGACCCAGTAGGGATACTCCCCGGAAGCGAATGTGCGTGAAGCGAAAGAGAATAACGGCAAATAAAGGTAGGTATTATCGTCAAAGGTGGCAAAGCTGCAGTCAAATATTACAGACCTGAGAACTAGAAGGGTGATCAAGATGAGCCCGAGGGTGGAACATACGCACTCTCGGACGAGTTTGTTCTTTAAGTAAGAGGGGATCTTCATTTCTTGGCGCCTAGGTGGGACACGCTAAAGCCCGAAGAGATAATTCTTTTCAGGGGCTAAGAGGGTCAACTTTGCCTTGCTTTTTTAGCAGGGTGGTGAAGAGTTGTGTATACTTTTTTAAGCATAAAGAAAAGGTTGCAACCCCGCAAACTCCCCTTCCGGCAACAAGGCTCGTGAGACAAAGTCGACTGTATTGCCGGGAGCCGTCACAGCGACTCCAAGAGCATCAAGGGTACTGAGTAGTGAGAAGTCAGGTTGTAGTTCTCGTACCTGTTTTTCAGATGAAAGAACTACAACGTAGTCACGCGCTTTAAAAAAATTTGCATCCGTAATACCTAATCCCTCAAGAAGAGCTTGAGGTGGTGTGATTGGTTGAGCATCTCGTCGGGGGAAGTCGAGGGTGAAGCGAGCTTCGCTCCTGGAGTAAACCACCGCAGATAAGGCGACGTATCTCGAGCCAGAAAAAAGGCAGTTTCGGAAAGGTTGTTCTCTGAAGCGATCTTCTGGAGCACCTCATCGTGTACCCACTCATCCAGCACGCATACAGCCGCCGGATTTCCAGAGAAGAGTTTATCGGTGAAAGAGTCCACTATGTACAGTTGAGTTGTCATAAAATTAGCCCTCCTTTTTAGTGAAGAAAAATGGGTCCCGAATCTTAAAGCGCCGAGTCGGCACAGCTTCTAAGGTTTCAAAACCCTCAATATCTGGGACAAATCCGGCAGATAGTAAGTAGTTTCGAACCTCAGTCTCAAAACCTCGAGAATGCAGACCGTCCCCCAAAGTCGCTCAAAAGGGATAGGCGCTGGTAGTCGCTAGTTTTGATGAAAGATGTGGGATGGATAAATTATCTAATAATTCCATCGGTATGAATGGAGAATCATTCGCCAGTGCCGTGTAAAAAGCACTCCATTCGCACCCATGTTATGCCGATAACCGTAGTGAACGGTTATCGGGCATTATCTCATGGGCCTCATATTAGTTGTTGAGGATTCTAACTCGCTGCGGACGGCGCTGTGCGCGGTGCTTGACCATCATGGGTTTCAAGCACTTGGAGTGGACTCTGCTGAGGCGGGGCTACAGATTGTTGCCGAGCAAGACGTTGCGTGCATTGT
>JBIIHY010000316.1:0-4096 GCA_044235305.1 Bdellovibrionota bacterium | reverse complement strand
GGCTAGCTTCTTTCTGGTTGTAGTCGGCAAGTGCCTCGCGGAACTTAGCTTCAAGGAGCTTCCATACAGAGAAGCGCAACCCATCGTAATCTTTATCGTCTACGGGAACAGCGCAGTGAGAGTTAGACTCCAAGTCTTCATCGAACTCGTGTACTCCACCATCGCTGACCTGGTCGTATTCGTAGGAGCCAACGCGCACATCGCAGTACACGTTGCGGGTGCGGTCTGTCTTTGAGCGACCGATCGATCCACAGCTCGCCCATGTGTTGAACCAGTGGACATCCTTCAACAAAAATGAGCAGTAGTACGGTTTTGGAAATCCTGGCACGTGCATCTTGAGCGCACGGCGAGCGTCTTTGCGCAGAATGGGGATGAGACGCTCAACTGTCGATCGTGAAAGCATATACTATATAGATTAAGGCACCGGGGGCGAATCTTCAAATGCCAAGAGGTGTGATTTTCGCATGTGAAATCAATTAGTTAAGACATAAATTGTTTTGCTGTCATACGCATTTTTTTGATAAAAATTTTTACATTTTTTGGTCTCCGCAGGGACCACTTTTCAACAGGTTATCAACAGCTAGAGAGGCCCCATTAAGGAGTCTCAACGGTGGCCGTGTCCATTCAGCTACTTGCCAATCTCTTTGGCCGTCACTGGTAGTAAACACCATCAGTAGTTGTTGCGTATGTAAAACAGTGTGTTGTGGAGGTCGCCCTGCTACTTTTGCCACCCTGCGAGGTCCTGCTAGGTAGTTCGGCGGCCTCTAGGCCATGTTGTGTTCAATTTCGCTCGCTAAGCGCAGCTGCCACGTGCGGTCAGATAGAGCGGCTACTCTTAGGGAGTCGGTCGCAAAGCCATCACAAAATTTAAGTACGAGCTTTTCAAAGGGGATAAGGTATGGGTCTTCTGCCACGGTGATCTTGACGTAGTGAGCGTAGAGCCGAGCGGCTATCCGTTGCACATCATCTCTCCTAAAGCCCCGAAATAAAGAGAGGTGCGTTAAATCGTGGAAGTAGGCACAGATCGGATCAACATCCCTTGTTTGGTGAGTAGCTACCAAATTGTTCGATGCGCCAGGATAGAATAACGCTACCGGACGTTTACCTTGAACTAGATGTAGCAACATCTCTTTTAAGGATGACTCACCGTAGCTTCCGATAGCAGAGATCGACCATGAGGGAAGATAGTGGTTCACCTGAATTGGAGAGGGGATGAGGAGTCTTCCTGGAGCATGGCAACTTTCTGCCGGTATGTAGAGAGGAAGTCCGGTTCGTTGAAATCGACCGACCGAGTCGTGAGCGAGGGGATCGCTTCCATAATCCACAATACAATCTGTCTTAAATGAATTGGGAGGCACGGAGACGGTGATACACTCTCTAAATTCTTCAGGAAGTCTCGGAAGAATAGTTGGTTTCTCACAAAGCGAGAGCTCTCGGCGTGAAAACCACTCAGGGGGATTCCTGAGTGTCTCAAGCACTGATTCCTGAAATACGCGATGCTGCGCGGTAGAAGTAAACCAATCCCGTGGAAGGGTAACCCCGTGAGGTGCTGTAGCAGAGAGCGAAATAGGAAAGGTTTGCATGTAGAGCATAATAATCCAGCTACTCTGGTTATGGTATGCCTCCGCCACTGCGCCTACGTTATTTCCCCGCCTACAGGTTTCTCATAAACGACCTAGAACGCACTGCTTTAGCCTCGAAAGACAGCGCCCACGCGCCTGTTTCTTTCAACAACAAATGTGCAGGTTCGTCGTTTGTGGGTGCAAGCGCCACTCCATCTCACAAATCTGCGTCCTCGGGCCGGTACTGCTGTAAGTCTGATAGTTGTCCCTGCAGCAAACGCAGCGCTACACCGTGTGCCGCAATTGATTCGTTTCCCGGGTGTTGCCACTGTGCCTTTACCGCTACGCACTACGCTTACGGTGAATGAGTTTGGGGACCGCGGAGCCCCAACGTAGAGACGAAGAGCATCATACTTTGGCGACGAAGTCTCGCCGATGGTTTCAAGGGCACCCCATGATCCGAAACGAGAGTAGGGGGTGATATCGGTGAAATGCATAAATAAGCCACCTCTGCGTGCCTTCCAGCCATTTACGTAGTTGGTGTAGAGCGTGCCCATGCGTGAGTCTCGATTAGCGGAAGTAAAGAGAGCTGTAAGGTTACTATCGTTTCCTGCGTTTCCGATTCCAACAAGATGCTGTCCTCCTTCGTAGGCAAGTAAAGACAGGTTGAAGGTGTCAGCTACAGTTGCGTTGTCCTCTATCCACTCGAAACTCTGTGCGAGTGCTCCTCCTTGGGGGCCACTTGAGAGAACGCCGCCGCTTGAGAGCTCAGTGAAAAGTTTACTTAAACCGCTATCAGAGTCTGTTAGCCACGATGATACCTCGGAGTAGCTTGCCTCCTGTCCGATGTAGTCCCCCATGTAAGGTGCGATAGCGAGAGCGCTAATACCGTGATTAGCGCAGGGCGCTTCACTCCATAAGGGACATGAGAGCGACTCAGAAGCGGTGAATGAATTCGCTGCCTGCGATCCGATAATGCAGACGACGCGTTGTTCGCTCCCCGCGAAAGCAGCCTTCCATATCTCGCATACCTCTGCACTACGCTTGCCGTGAAAGTTAAGCCTTCGAATAAAGGCGTCTCCTGAGCCTCCAAATGCAGCGTTCCCTTGCTGCTCAAGGTAGCTGCCTTGAGAGAAGATGTCGTTCCAGATCTCGTTTGAATACTCAACAAAGACGGGCAGCGATGCTTTAAGATTCTGTTTCGTAATCGTTGCAAAATTCTGGAGATACTCGTTAGTGGCCTGATGCGGCATGTTAAACCAGGGCGCTTTATCAGTTGCGTTTGCAAGCTCAATCATTACCTCTGCCGGAACACCCTTAGTAGTTGAGAAGCGAGCATCGGTTGGTTTTGCCCTTGTGCTCCACGATGACACGATAGAGTTGTTAGTGCGCATCCAGTCCATAAATCTCAGTGCATGGTAAGGTTCTATGCGTGTGAGAAAATCAGTGGTAAAGCGAGCGCTTGTAAAAGAGCTTTCGTCTGCTTCGCGTACAACGCGTATGTTTCGAATGTAATTAGCAGGATTTGTGGCAGTGATACGTAGGAGGATACCTCCATTGGCAGGGTTAACGGTGATTACGTCACGACCCGATCGCGAAGCGGCATTGTTTTTCTGTGCGCCTAGTCCGTATTGAATGATGCCACTTCCATCAAAGAGGACGATATATGTTCCGCTCGGAAATTGGGCCGGGACATCCCAGAATGTGGCAACACTTGTAAATAGGGCTGGGGCAGTTGGGGTCAGACTTTTTACCCACCCGTTTTCATCGAGATCAATAGCCGCGCTTTCCCCGGTATCAAAGGCGTTCTGATTAGTGCAGCCAGCGTCTACCCCTGCCGTGCATTGAGTCAGCCACTCTCGCGAGTAGAGAAAGATATCTTTAAAGGGGAGCTGTGGTGAGTAGTCATTGACCTCGTTAAGGTTCGTTCCTAGTTTGTAAGATGAGAGATCTTGCGCGCAAGCCGCGAAGGGAGCGGTAAAAACAGCTAGAGTAATCAGAAGGGCTGCGAAAGGCTGCATGTTTCTACAGTATAGCTTATCCGAGGACACAAAGGGGATACTATGAGTAGTTCCCGCAGGAATGACCTATTTGAACCTTTCTCTCAGGTAGTGTTAGACTTCGCCCCGTTAAGAGGTAGCGTTTCACCGTTTACATGGGTCTCATGATAGATTGTACGTTTGCACTGAAAGCTTTCGCCAAATATCGACGCGCGCAGCTTAATGCGCAGGATCCTGTTGCAACTCAAGAAGCCCAGTTGAGATGGCTTCTTTCTCAGGCGGCGCAGACCCAGTTCGGCAGGGAGTACGAGTTCTCCAGTATTAAGACCGTTAGTGATTACCAGTCTCGCGTTCCTTTAAGAAAATACGAAGACTTCTGGCGCGACTATTGGGAGAAGGCATTCCCAAGGTTGGATAATATCACCTGGCCCGGAGTGATGCCGTATTTTTCATGGACCTCTGGAACAACAACCGGCAAGCGGAAGTTCATCCCGTATTCCAATGAGATGGTGTGGTCGTACAATAAAGGGGGAA
>JBIIHY010000425.1:0-4103 GCA_044235305.1 Bdellovibrionota bacterium | reverse complement strand
TTACCTCATCCCTTTCTGAGGGTTATTTGGACCTCATGATGCAGCAGACTACCATTGTTCAACTACTTACAAAAAAGCGATCGATTTGCCTACCCATTAGGGAGAGTCCGATTGCCCTCGTGTCTTTTTCACTGTCATTTTCAACACGGGATATGTGGTCCGGAGCAGAATCTCCACGCTAATAAAAAAGCAATCACCAGGGAAATCCCTGTCCAAACCCAACGGAACCTGTGGTTTTGTTGCAACCGCCCCGTCAAAAGCCCGGCTCCACCAGCGAGGCAAACCAACAAGAGAAAAAGATCGCCAAGAGGCCCCTTTATAAAAGTGGTAGCGGGTAATATGTGAAAAAATTCCTCACCATCCAACAAATCATACAATCCGAAGACCCGAGTGTCATCACAGATTTCAAAACCAGTGAAATCACCAGATAGGAACCGATTTAGAAAGAACACGGTTACAACACAGTCCGAGCATCGGAAAAATACAAATGACTGGACCGTTCGACAAAACAAAAAATCACCGATCTGTTTCTTCGTGAAGAAACGAATTGGGGTGGTCGCTGACCGAAGTATCGGTATGACTGATGCCAACAGAAAAAAAAAGAGGTTGTGTAATATAGATGTAGAAAGTGACATCAGAGCTAGAAAAGTCATGGTCAGACGCCCATAGGGGATGATCTATTGGCGCACCATTTGACAATATAATAACTAAATAAAAAACAGCCACCCAGGAATGGACTACTAAAAACACAGCCAACCAGGCCAAGAGACATGACCACCGATACGAGTGAATCAGCATGCGCAAGAGCCAACCTATTATCTGTTTACAAGTCATGGTTCAAGCTCGACAAAAATATTGCATTAGGGGCACTGACTGTGGGCTGAGCGATGTAATTCTCTCGAAACGTACCGCCTCCTCTGAGTGCCTTCCTTTGGCTGACCCACTTCGGCTTAAACATACCGCGGCGCCTCGATCTGTGATTTTCAACGCTGACCGCTTGCGCCCGCGGTCGTGAAATCTGGTTATCCGGTTTTTAATGTGCCATTCAACATCTAAGGATAGGGAGATCAATCCCTTTTTTGTAAGTAGCTGAACTGTCCAAGTGGCCGATGAAGGTTCAGCCGAATTTGATCAGATTGGTATTGAAATGCGTGGTCTGCCCCTCTCGGTAGGATTTCAACGGTCCAAGTAGAGCTGAAGGAGTGCTGCTAAGTCGTGAAAAATAGCATTTTACATACACGTCTGCCGTCCCGTCACAGAGGAAGCCGGGTTTTAGAAGTCATCAGGCGACGGCTCGAATGAGTCGTACGAGGGGAGTTCATCGATTGCCTCTACGGTGTCGATAAACTTAGGGATAGGTGGAGGTGCTTGGAAGTCTGGGATCCCTTGTGCCTTTATGATGTCCTTGATTGAGTGCGCGTCTTGGATAAAGGCGATGATTCGCATCTGCGCTTTACATTTGGGGCACTCAAGTGGATCCACTTCATAGATTCGCTTTATGCACGCGCTCCAACTGCTCTTACGGAACTCGCGGCGATAGTCGCTCTCTGGTTCTTCAGGGGGAGGAGGGGAGAGCTTAGCGCGCTCGCCTCTGCGCCTGCAGGAGTAGCGACCGTAGTATCTGGTGATTGATTCATAGGTCTTCGGTACATGACATGAAAGCGCCGCCAAGAACTCCAGAGCGTCAAACTCATGAGCAGCCCCGTCTTTGGTGGTATAGGTAACGATATCGTCTTGGATTGTGAGCTTCTCTAAGGATAGGGGAGCGCGTTCAATGTAGCGCGCGACGAACTGCTCGCTCTCTTTGTCGTGGAACGGGTCGCCTAGCCAAACGCCAAAGCCAGTGTGATCCTGAGAGAGAATCTGCGCTACGTCATCGTCAGAGATAAGCTCTTGCTTGTGGAGTTGTGCGAGCACCCGTTCGGCGAAGGCTTGCTCGATTGGTTTGAGGTCTGCTTGAGAGAACCTAGTGAAGACGCCGTCCTTCCAGTATCCGTCAGCAAGGAGTCCGTGAAGGTGGGGGTGATAGTTTAGAGCCTCGCCGGCAGTTTGCAGGGTGAAGATAGCCGCAAGTTCACGTTCGTCGATGCCGAGCGTTTGGGAGAGCGCCCCCCAAGCGGCACGAAAGAGAATAGAGTTAAGCTTGCGGTCGTACCGAAAGAACACCCTTAGGCGTTTTGGGATCGTGAAGACGGTGTGGCGATGAGGAACGTCTTCGATAACGTCGCTATAGATGTGCTCGGCAAACTTTACCGCTCTCTTGGCTCCACACGAAGGGCATACCCCTCGGCGTTTACAGGAGAACGCGATAAGAAGCGAGTGCTTGCATCCATCGCAATATACTCTAGCGGCACCGTGAGCGAGGATGCCGCAGTTTAAGTACTCGTCGAGTGTTTTCAGTACCTCGTCGCGTAAGCACCCATACTGATGCTGAAATCGTGCCTCCCACTGGAATTGCAGGTCATCCCGAGAGTGGTAGACGATCTGGTAGAGGGAAGAGGCTTCTGGGGAGCGTCTCCTGTAGTGTTGGAGCCTCTCCTTTGCCTTCTCCCAGGTGTAGCGCCTGAGCATGCAGGCTGGTTCGGAGAGGTGAGGCTAGGAGTTGTGGTGATAGGGGGAATGAGTACAGGTGGGGATTCAGGTTAGTTTTCAGAGAGAGGCAGACACGTAAGACTCTTTACATAACTTGATAGACAAGAAGAGTTCCGAGGAATTCATAAAAGGTTGCTGCCAGAAGGAAAAATTCTTTAGGCTGCTTTGATGAGAGGCTGATCGTCTCGAACAGCGAGGAGATTGCGATAAACCTCAATTAGAGCAGTCCGCACCGGTAAATGCAATGCGGAGTGTGACAAGTATTTCGGCATTCAACCGGAAGCAACTCGAACACCAAGTGCAACCAAAACAGCAAACCCGTATCAGGGTGGATAACCCCTTCACCGTCTGATACCCCCTCCTTCATCGAAGCCGCCCGAGCGCCGCAGCGTATGTCTGAAATAGTTTCAGCTACCATGCGATATAAAAATTTTGCCCATTTTGAAAAAGAGGGTGTACCAGCCGGCGGCTTTGTTATCTCGCAGTTAATTATAGTAATCGAGTCCAAGGTTTAAAGAGCGGGAGCACTGCAACCTTAAACGGTGCGAGACGAGGGTGCAGCTTGAGAAGAACTCGAGTCTTTGTCTGCCCATCAGCATCAACACCTTCCTCTTCAGCGTACGCATCACAAAGGTAGGCAAGGCATGCACGAGTCAGGCCAGCTGCTGGCTCAATAACGTACGGAACGTAGCGAACTCCTGGCTTACCCGTCTGTGGATCAATCTTCTGCTGGTAGTACACCATGTTGGTCAGCAATGATGATGTACTCTAGCGCCTTCTGGCGGGGACCACCCTAGCTCGTCGCCCTGCCAATTCAGAACCCCGACACCCACATACAGCCCTTGTGACGGCAGGTGCATCGCTCTCCCTGAAGCCTGCCCTGAATCCCTCTCCGCACTCCTCCCCAATTCCAGCACACCCCTAGCCTCCCCTGCTCGAACAAGCCTGTATGCTCAGGCGCTACACATGGGAGAAAACAAAAGAGAAGCTCCAGCACTACAGGAGGCGAACACCGGAAGCCTCGGTGCTCTACCAGATCGTCTACCACTCTCGGGATGACCTTCAGTTCCAATGGGAATCACGGTTTCAAGCCCAGTATGGGTGCTTACGGGATGAGGTAGTAAAGACCTTCAACGAGTACCTAAACTGCGGTATCCTCGCTCACGGTGCCGCTCGGGTATACTGTGACGGCTGCAAGCACTCGCTTCTTATCGCCTTCTCCTGTAAACGCCGAGGGGTGTGTCCCTCTTGCGGTGCTAAGCGAGCAGTGAAGTTCGCTGAACACATTTACAGTGAAGTTATCGAGGACGTCCCCCATCGCCACACCGTCTTCACGATCCCAAAACGCCTACGGGTCTTCTTTAAGTACGACCGCAAGCTTAACACCATCCTCTTTCGTGCCGCTTGGGGGGCGCTCTCTCAAGTGCTCGGTATCGATGAGCGCGAACTAGCCGCTATCTTCACCGTGCAAACTGCCGGCGAGGCACTGAACCATCACCCCCACCTTCACG
>JBIIHY010000315.1:0-4111 GCA_044235305.1 Bdellovibrionota bacterium | reverse complement strand
CCCAGACAATACGAAAGTTGATTTCGTTACAAGAGCAGAAGCGTTCTCCGATGAATCGCTTTCTCGATTGGTTGGGCATCACTCCTCAGCCTACCGTTAAGGCGCTGGGTGGCAAATCAGACTTCGCCAATTCAGATACCCTCCCGCCTGTAGAGGTATCGTCTGCATCGAATGGCTAAACGTTAGCAGCTAGAGTGCCCTACTCTGCCTGATTACTCTCAGCTTCCACCTGAGGAGCATCGGCAGGCGTTCCTTCTTCCTGCATGTGGACCTCAACGCGGCGATTTGCTGCATAGGCCCAATCCTCTTTCTCTGTGAAGAGCGGCTTGGTTTCGCCGAAGCTTACAGTAGAGAGTCTCTCAGCAGCGACTCCAAGGGCAACCAATTCTTGACGAACGGCATCAGCCCGATCCATACCAAGCTTCTTGTTATACTCTTCACTACCACGACTGTCTGCATGTCCCTGAAGGACGATTTTGACAGTCCCGTGATCCCTTAGGGTAGACGCAACGGTCCGAGCCTTTGACTTCCCAAGTGCGTTGAGCTGGCGCTTATTAAAATCAAAATTTACATCTGAAAAGTAAATCGCTTTCCCCTCTGCCTCGCGCTCACCGGATTCTACAGCCGACAAGGCAGGGAATGTGCCCCGCACTGGCAATATACGGCGACAGTCTGGAACCTGATCAGCGTTGTGGAAGCATGTTGGCTGACGGTAATCGTACGGAGCGCGATACCCCATGAGGGCCCGCGTCTCCTCGGAAGAGCTTGCAAAGTAACTAAATGGCCTGAATATCAACTCACGCAGCGCGTACCCTATTGGGTGCACAACGTAAGCAATAATACGCAAAGGATGTGACTCAGACTCACGATAAGCAGGCGCTTGGTGGTACTTAGCTAAAGTGACCTCTCGTGGTAATTGCTCCTGCGCCACAGAAGTGCCCGGAAGATATACCCCAGATAACAGCGATCCCGTCACTGCGATGAAAAGTGCTCTCATTTGTGAAGCCATTATGCGCCCCTTGTTTCGTTGCTTGCTCGAATACTGCCCCTTGTGCCCCTGGCAAAGGCTATGATGCTACCCAGTTTACAAAGGAACGGCAGTTTTTCTAAACACTCGTTCTATAGACGGACACATCCGCCCTTACTTCTGCAATCGACCCCCACACAGAAGCCCTTAACAACTATCTAAAGCAGCGACATCTTGACACCGATACTCCTCAACATGGGAAACAGAAAAGTAGTTGTAATCGATGACGATCCGATGATCAGATTCCTGATTCAGGAATATCTAAACGCGTTTGGTTTCAGTATCGAGGCCTTCGCGGGCGGATCTGAAGCACTCCCCGCTATCGAGCTATCGCCCCCTGACCTGGTCGTGATCGACATGCAGATGCCGGATATGAATGGGTTTGAGGTACTCGAAAAACTACGCGCCAATCCGACTACTGCCGGTGTTGCAACCCTGATGCTCTCAGCTAACGCTTCTGAGGGCCCGTCGCTCTCCGAGATCCAACCGGATGCATACCTCGAAAAACCCTTCCAGATGCAGGGGCTTCTAGACGCAGTTCAGAACACAACGCGCAGCACTAGCTGACAGGTTCAGAGCAGTCTAGAAGATTCTAAACCTGTATCCGTCCGCCAACGCGAATCTCAGCCCCGAAGCAGCGGAAGGCTTCAATCCAAACGCATCGACCCGAGGCAGTATCTATATCTGCAACGACCCCTGACAATGTGCCCTCACCTTCAGCGATCTCATACGGAGCTGGCATCGGAGAGGTAAAACGCTTAAGCGCAACCTTGCTATCCATCCCGATTACGCCACTGCTACTACCGGACATCCCTAGATCGGTTATATAACCAGTGCCACCCGAGAGGATCTGTGCGTCAGCAGTCTGTACATGAGTATGGGTACCCGCCAGGAGTGAAATTCGACCATCAGCATGTCGAGCCATGGCCCACTTTTCTGATGTTGCTTCGGCGTGAAAATCACAGATGTACACCGAGGGGTTGAGATCCTTAGTCTCCTCAAGAATCCGGTTTAGCCCTTGAAACGGACACTCGGCAGTACCCGAAATAAAAACCCGCCCTATCAGGTTGGCTACAACCACAACCACCCCGTCACTGCGCCGCCATGAGGTCCATCCCTTCCCCGGCGTTGAAGCCGTCGGAAAGTTAAAAGGACGTATACACCAGGCTGAGTGCGTCGCTAGTAGATCCTTAGAGCCTTTCCGTTGAAACGCGTGATCACCGAGCGTCACTATGTCTACCCCACTCTTCTGAATTTCAAGAGCAGTGCCTGGATCGATGCCGGCACCACCCGCTGCGTTCTCGCCGTTCGCTATAACCAGGTCAACTGCTAACTTCTGACGCGCTGAGCGCACCCCCGACTCAAGCGCCTTGCGTCCCGGTCGACCGACTATGTCACCGAGCATCAGTACGCGCAGGTTCGAACTCTTCTCAGGGATAACTACCACACCAACACCTCATCCTACGTTTCGAATACACCGCGTTCGTGACACACCCAATTCATTACCACGTCGTGCTTATCAACTGGAACTTCTGAAACGATCTGAACCGAGAAGCAGACACCGACTTTCTCTGCCCTCTGCATGGTCTCACCAGCTAAAAACCTATCGTAGTATCCCCCGCCTCGACCGAGTCGCCTTCCCTTTCCATCAAAGGCCATCCCCGGCACGAGTGCCAAGCATCGCCCGACGTTCTCAAAACGCACAACTTCTCCATAGTCGTCACGCGGTTGCACAAGCCCCGAGGGTAATCGCTCCAATCCCGATGCCCAATCGCCGCTAATACGAATAAAGTCCATCGCTCCGGTCCCCCGAACCCGCGGAAGGTAGACCCGACGAGCCTTCAGCATCTCGGCTATGAACGCAGCTAAGTCTACCTCACCAGGAAAGCACGGCACCCAACCAAACACATCCGTAACCGGTGCCTCCTGGTCAAGCGTCGCAACCAGCGATAAAAGGTTCGTACATACCGAACTCTGAGCGACATTTTCCCAACGCTTATCGAGGTTTGCAAGCACAACTCGGAGCTCCCGACGCATCTCTTTTTTGCTGTGCTGCACCATCTCTTTACATCTCTCCGCTGCTACTTCAGCAAATTACCAGGTTAACCCTTGCCGTAACGACCAGACCGCAACTGGTAGTTTTAGATTAATTGCTAAAATCGTTTTACCGCTTCCCGCATCTACAACTATAGGGGGTCGCGCTGAGCAATGAAAGCCCACAACACCCTCGTTGTCGCACCTAAGGAGTAAGATGTCTAACGACTTTTCTACAACCTCACTAGGCCCCCTAAGCTTGATAATGAGCATCGCAACCGCTCTCCTGATGATTGCGCTTACAGCCACCCAACTGGCGCATAGCGAAAGCTTCCTTAGCTGTAACCAACGCCCACACTCGCTCGAGTCGGTAACCTCGCAACGTTCATCTGTGGTGCTGACAGCAGGCACTACAGATCAGACATCGTTGATCTTTGCTCCAGCGAGCTTCACCGCCGGCTGCGGGTACTCGCCCGCAATGACGTACGCCTCACTATCAGTCTCCGAAAAGAGTTTTCAAGGTGCGGCCGCTTACCTTTCAGCTCTGGCGCAACTACTCACTGAACGCACAAACCGGAAACAACAGGCAACCCCACTACTGCGTATCGTTATAACCCCAGATGCTGCTCCAAATGCCTTCATTCGTCGAGGCTCAGAGCTTCACGTGACTAGGGGTATGCTAAAGCACCTTGAGACACCAAACGACGCGGCCTTCATCGTTGCCCACGAACTCGCCCACCTGCGACTCCAGCACTCACACAACGCCTCTTCTCATGATGAGATAGAGGCCGATTCACTCGCAATTAAAATGATGGCAAGGGTGGGAGTTACACCCTGTAACACCCCTAACGTACTAGCCCGTATTTTGGCCGCAAACGCTCGCTCTGAGGGGATCTCAAGGCGCAGAATCGAGGCGCTTTCAGAAAGCATTTCAAGCACCTGCGCCACCAAACAAAAATTATCCTAATCTATTAAGCTTCCTGACCTATCTGCCGACAACTTCCTAGCAGGTAATGGGGAAACGTTTAGTGGAACGGGCAGGGATATGAA
>JBIIHY010000422.1:0-4114 GCA_044235305.1 Bdellovibrionota bacterium | reverse complement strand
CCAGGTACTATGGACGGTATTCCTGTAGGCGCAGAGGCGAGCGCGCTAAGCTCGCTCCTCCTCCAGAGGAAGAAACCGAGAGTGACTATCGAAGAGACTTCCGTAGGAGCAGTTGGGCCGCGTGCATCAAGAGAATCTACGAGATAGACCCCCTAGAGTGCCCACCCTCGGCCTGACTTCGACGAGCTCAGTCGAGTCGAGCTCGGGTCGAAGGCAAGTGCAAAGCTCAGATGCGAATCATCGCATTCATCCAAGACGAGCACTCAATCAAGGACATCATGAAGGCTCAAGGAATCCCTGACTTTCAGGCACCTCCTCCTATTCCTAGGTTCATCGATACCGCGCTCGCTATGGTTCGACAGGCTCACCACACAGCAGGTTACTTGAGCTTGCCGTGAGCTTGTCGAACGGTCGATGAAATCCCCTCGTACGACTCCTTTGAGCCCCTTGTGGTGAGCGTAGTCGAACCACCCCCTGATGACTTCTAAAATCCGCTTCACATGTGACGGAACGGCGGACGTGTATGCTCACGGCCATTTTTCGCAACTTAGCTCACCCTTCCCTGCTCCCATTGGATACTTGCGAACCAAAAATGGTGCTGAAGTCTAACTATTTCGCCCCTTCCCTCATCCCTTTGTAGGGGATCTGACCCTCGTGATGCAGCACGGCTACCACCGTTCAACTACTTGCAAAAAGTCAATTGATCTTCTTATCCTTTATCCTTAATCATCAACTCCTCAAAAGCTCTGCAGCTAAATGAAAAGCTCGAAACAGTGGTTGGTGAGAAACAGCATCGCTGTTATTGCTATCAAATCTCTCTTTTCCCGAGATGATATATGCACAGGCTGGTGCATAGCGTTTAATAAAGGTCTCGAAACTGCGGGCGCGAAAACGAGAGCCTGATTTAACTTCAATAGGTATCGCGCCTTTTGCTCCATCTACCAAAAACTCAATTTCAGCTTCACCCCGATTCCAGCCGAATAAACTTCTTATGCCGGCTGAATGAAGCTCCTGGGCTACATAGTTTTCAGCAATGAATCCCTTGTAGTTATCGACGGTAAAATCGAACATTGCCTGAGGGGAAATCTCAGAAAGCGCGCCCAATAATCCCGTGTCAAAAAAATATAATTTGAAAATATTTTCTTTGGTATGCGCAGTCAGAGGTCTCTGTACCTGCTCTACGATTGGTACCTTATACACCAGGCCAGTTTGTACCAACCAGTCAATTGGGCCAGCTATCCGCTCGTAAGGAACCGCCCCGGGAATCACCCCTAGAAAACGAAAACGTTTCACTGAGCCATCAAAATTTTTACCTAACTGAGCACCGACTGAATACAACACTCGGCTAATATGCATCGCATTGAGCTTGCCTGAATGCTTGGCGATATCTCGTTCATAGGTAACAAGTAAGTCTCGCTGTACCTGACGTGCAGCTATCAGCGCCTCGTAGGGAGAGTGTTGCAATTGAACGTAGGTAGCAACGGGCTCCGGTAGACCACCAACACAGATAAAGGTTCTGAGATACTCCCATAAGAGCTGGTGCACTGCCGGAGTTATTTTCTCCGCCCAATCTTCAGAGACGAGTAGCTCAAGGAGATCCTCTCGATTCAAAGCTTGAAGAAACTCAGGAAACGAGAGAGGGAATAACTCTAAGAACTCAACTTTACCAACAGGGAAAGACCCCTCGCTCAAGCTCAGGCCTAAGAGAGACCCTGCAGCGCAGATATAGGCATCAGTAAATTTTTCTGCAAAATATTTCAGCGAGGTGAGAGCTGCAGGACAAGCCTGAATTTCATCGAAGATGATCAAGTCTTGCTTTGGATCGATTCGCACATTGGATAGCAGCGCGAGATCACGAAGCAGCGTATCTGCAGTTAGGTCGCCATCAAAAATCTTCGCCAGACTAGGACGCTCTTCAAAATTAAAATAATGGGTTGTAGCAAAATGAGTTTTGCCGAACTCCTTAAGAAGATGAGTTTTACCAACCTGCCGCGCACCTTCAACGATAAGGGGTTTTCGGGATTGCCTAGCTTGCCATTCACTTAGAGCTTTACTTGCCATTCTTTTCATGTAGCAATAATATTGGAAAAGCTATATTATTGCTACAAATAAAATAACCCGTTAGCAAAAAAAACAATAATTTCAGATAGTCTGCTATCTTCACCGTGCAAACTGCCGGTGACGCACTGAACTATCACCCGCATCTCCACGGACTCCTCGCTGACGGGTACTGGAAGGACGGCGTCTTCACAAGGTTCGCTGAGGTAGACCTTATAGCCATAGAGGAAGGCTTCGCTGAACGGGTACTCGCGCAGCTCCACAAGCTGGAGCTTATTACTGACGATGATGTAGCGCAGATCCTCTCTCAGGAGCACACTGGCTTTGGCGTACCTGTCCTCCTTCGCGCGAGGCTACGGAGGACAGGTCGAGCGCGCGCCCCCCTATCATTGGAGAAGCTCTCAATACAGGATGACATCGTTACCTATACCACCAAGGACGGAACTGCTCACGCCTGCCCTCCGTAGCCTTGCGCGGAGGAGGAAATTCGACGCTCTGGAGTTTTTGGCAGAGCTCTCAGTTCATATTCCGAAAACCTACGAGTCTCTGACCAGGTACTATGGACGGTATTCCTGTAGGCGCAGAGGCGAGCGCGCTAAGCTCGCTCCTCCTCCAGAGGAAGAAACCGAGAGTGACTATCGAAGAGACTTCCGTAGGAGCAGTTGGGCCGCGTGCATAAAGCGCATCTACGAGATAGACCCCCTAGAGTGCCCACCCTCGGCCTGACTTCGACGAGCTCAGTCGAGTCGAGCTCGGGTCGAAGGCAAGTGCAAAGCACAGATGCGAATCATCCTCCTTCGCGCAAGGCTTCGGAGGACAGGTCGCATTCATCCAAGACGAGCACTCAATCAAGGACATCATGAAGGCTCAAGGCTTCGGCCGTGAGACTTCGGCGTGAGCTCAGTCGAACGCTCAGCCGAACGGGATACCTGACTTCCAGGCTCCTCCTCCTATCCCCAAATTCATCGACACCATAGAGGCTATGGTTCGACAGGCTCACCACAGGTGTTCGACAGGCTCACCACAATGTCGATGAAATCCCCTCGTACGACTCATTTGAGCCCCTTGTGGTGAGCGTAGTCGAACCACCCCCTGATGACTTTTAAAACCCGCTTCCTCGGTGACGGAACGGCAGACCTGTATGTGAAATGCTATCTTTTGCGACTTAGCTCCTCTTTCTATGCTCTGCTTGGACCGTTGAAACCCTAGCCCGGCGGGACAGGCCACGCATTTCAACCCTTATCTCTTTAAGGATCTCTGGACCTCGTGATTCGGCCGGCTACCACGGTTCAAATACTTGCAAAAAGTGAATTGATGTTACTATTCTTCCACGTATTCTTCCCTCCCTATGTTTTGAGAAAGTGGGTGCCCAAGAAGCTGCTTGGTCTGAAAATCAAGGATGGTGCGAGCCACTCTGCCAATTCAGATAGGTACAAAAAACCGATTAATTCGCCTACCAATCAGAACGCGCCAAGAAATTAAGGCCAGCACACCAACAGCTAGCAGTGCAAACCACGGTAGGTGCTCGCCAGACCGTGCAGCAGAGGCCCAAGCTGCGAGTCCCCAGACACCGAGCAGAAGCAACCACGAGCCTCTCTCATGCACACCGTACAGAAGCACCAGTGGAAAGAAGCAGAGCCCAAGGTCATAAAAATTAGCTTGTGGTGTTGCCACTGCCAGTATTGGAGCAAGCATAAGAAGCGCCTGGTATAAGGATAGCTGCCTAGCCCACCACAACCATATACCGACCACTGCGAGAGAGCTCACCCCGGCAAAGAGCGTCGCAAGCTCGGAACGACCTGAAAGAATACCTATGTGTATAAGCTGTCGCACGGCTCCAACAAGATTTGTCATCTGATGACTGTTCGACGCAAAGTTCATCTCAGCAAACTGCGCCGAAAAAGAGAGCCATTCGAGGGGCCAGGAGAGCCCCATGGCAAAGGCGCCAACAAGATAGCAGACTGCTGACACCGCCGCGAAACTAGCAACTGCCCACCACCTGCGACTAACGAGTAAGAGCAACAGCACAACTAATGCGTACTGCGGTTTAAAGAGC
>JBIIHY010000314.1:0-4131 GCA_044235305.1 Bdellovibrionota bacterium | reverse complement strand
AACACTGCAAAAAGGAGATTTGCACACAGAAGGAGGTCAAGCAACACGGTCGGCAGGGGAACGATCATGCACCCCACGATGAACAGAAGTCCAAGTGGAACTGCGCTATCTCTTCCTATCAAGCCGAACCGTGACACCTGACTAGTCTCCTGTACTTATCCCAACCTCATGTTGCGAATCGCCGTCATATCGATCTCGTGTTCAGTACGGCTGATATTAGAACGCATTGAATAGACCTGCATAACGCGCTGGAGCTCCATCTGCTGCTGCAGCAGAGTTTCGAATTTACTAGTATCTATCGCTCCCGTAAGTACATCTGCTGCCCCCGAGCCGACAGTTGCCACGGCTGCACCAGCAGCACGAAGCCAGGTACCCGCAGTATTCGCTGGCTCTGGCGGGTAGAGAAGGGTTGAAGACCCAGGACTAACAACTCCCCAAGAGCCATCACTCGTTGAACTAGAAGAGATAGGTGAACTCATATTCTTTATCCTTTTATGTTTAGTCGTGCGCCGTTTATCCGGCGCACTTACGTCTAACTATGTATTCGCGCGAACCGAGGAGAAGTTGCGCACCCTGGACAGCTTTATGCTGTGTCCTGTGGCCTTCAGTGGAGCTGAAAGCTCCGCGGTCCCAGAGGTGACTAAAACACCTCTTCAACACACAGCGTAAATCCATCTACTCCTACTTCAAGCACTCCTCGTGCAAGGGCTGTTGCGCCGATGCGCAGGAAGCACTCGGCGGGAAATCCCCCGGCTATCTCAAGCTGTGCGCCCGGCCTGAGAGCAGCGACTTCTTCCACGGAAAGCTCAAGCGACCCCAAATCGATTCGTAATGGAATCGGTCTTACCTCACTAGATTTTACTTCAACTTCATCTACTACGTTCATAAATACTCCCTCCCTGCTCTCATTGTTTTCATCTGTACAATCACCACCTCGCACGATTCCCATAATTCCCAACTCGGGCACCTCGCCTACAACCGTTGGGCCAAGGGAAACGCGCGAACCACTATGCACCTCACTACACGACGCCTGCAGAAACATGCGCACCTTTACCGCACGTGTCGAAGCATCCTGAATCGGAATCGACGACAAGCACGGAAATGTCCCCGCGCACACGATACTCCCCGAAGAGGTTGCAACCTCAATGCAGCTCCACTCAGGTAGGGGGGCGTGAGGCGTCAGCACCAAACGCCCTTCCCCATAGGGGCCGGTACCCAATTCGCTTCGTACCGAACTAGCAAGCTGTAACGCCGCGCGCGAAGCTGCAAGCGCTGTCTCAAGCGACCCCATACCGCGACATAAAGCAGCTATACCCCAAGCAGGTGAGCTTCCTGCGGCTATCCAACCCCCTTCAAGGCTTAATGCTGCAACGTCTTTAGGAGCGAGTATTCGCTCGCTCACCACCCGTTGCTGCGGAGCAAGGGTTGCTAGTAGCCTCGTTGCGACTCGTCGTAGTGCCGCACTCTCTTGGAGATGTACCGGGTTTCTAAGACGCATACGCCCCCTCCTTGCTACTGAACTCACACCCCCTATCATGTTCCCCTCCAGAGGTCCGGAAGCTTCCCTGAGTAACGAGCCACTCATGACAGAGAGTAAACGCTTCGAGCGGGTCAAGCCCTCTAAGCGATGCCAGCTCTGTTTCAAGGCGTGCCGCCTCGGCTACAGAGAGCGGCAAGGCAGCGGGCGAGATACCTTCGAGAAACGACACCACAGCAACCTCTGAAAGTGCTACAGGCGGTATCTGCGGCTTGCGCGAATCGGAGCCCTGCACCTGTGGAGCGAGTTCAAAGCCAAGGTCAATGTGAGCGCGACGTGTTGGCTGCCGCGCGGCTTCTCCCTCGTGCCCCACTCTCGTAAGTAGATCACGCACCATCTCCCAACGCTTCATTGTCATACCTAAAACTCCTTTGTCACTACGCTTCATCGTCTACTATCTCTACCTTACGCCACGGTAAGTTAACCGCGATTACTCGCCTACGACGAATCGAGTTCAGCAGCACGATAATTCCGCTTACTCCAAGTGCGATTACCCCGTATTCAAATCGATACCTCTGAGATTTTTTTTCTTCTTGTGTATGTGGGTTTGCACTGTGCACGCTGGTTTCAGCTGATTGAGCAACGGCAGTGACCGTCTGCACCGGCTCAGCCGATGTTAGCCGCACCGACACTGCATTCGTTACACTGCGCAGAACTGAGATGCGCTCTACCTGTAAGCCTGCAGCACCCGCTACCAAGCGGGCGATATCGCGCTCCTCTGTATTGAAACGATCGTCTACTAGGAGCAACACAGCACTACTCCCTAAGACTTTTTCGCCGCGCTCTCCGAAGATGCTATCACTCTGAGGCAAGTTCAGATGGACTCTAGCCTCTAACACCCCTTTGACAGCCTGCAAACTCTCTTCAATCGCCGCCGCTAATGCGCGCTCATAACGAAAGCGCTGCTCCTCGCGACTGGGAATTAGCCCGCCTTTGGCGAATGAGAAGTTGTCACTGCGCTGTGAAGAAACAACTCGATGGTCCTCGAGATACCTTAACCCTGCTGATGCCTGACGCTCAGGGAGTGAGATCGCCCACCGCCCATCAGATTGCAACACCTTTTGGGCAGTAAGCTCAGCACCCTGCAGCCGACTGACTATACGATTCGCTTCAGCTTCTGTGAGGTCGTGCAGGATCTGCTCCGTACACCCGCACACCGATAGGCACAGAAGTACCACTACTGTGCGAAAAATACCGCCTAATTTATGGCGAAAACCCAACGCCGCGGTCGACGCTGGCAACCATCCTTGCCCGTAATATTGTGAGCGCTCTATCATGAAGCCTCGATATCCATGACTTTGAAAGCCCAGCATAATTGTTTGCTATCTCCACAAACGAACGATCGTGGAAATAATGCTGTTCAATGATCATTCGCTCTTTTTCGGGAAGAGTTGCTACCAATTCGCGTATTTTATTGTCTCGCAGATTTTTATGTGTCTCGACCTCGGGATTTTCTGGAGCGGTTGCTTCTCCGGAGGCAGCCACGCCATAAAGTGCGAAGGCAACAGCGCTCTGAGATAATACCTCAAGCGCTTCAGTTGTTTGCGCTAGACCTGAGCGCAGACCGCCACGCTCACTACGGGCAGAGACCATACGCTCGCGCATCTCGTGCGCAGCAACGAGAGCTCGGTACATGCGGTAGGCACGCCCACTCAGCTCACACGACACCCGAATGTGGTCGATTACAGCCCCCCGAATGCGCAGAAAGGCGAAGGCGCGAAAATCAGAACCACGCGATGGATCGAAACGGCTCGCTGCTTCAACCAGCCCCAGCGCTCCTGCAGCAAGGAAGTCGTCTTTGAGCGCCCCCGGCAAACTCATAATCCGCATCAGCTTTTCAACGATAACGTGTACCGAACGGTAGTAACGGGCGATTAAGAGCTGGGCCTCCGCGCTCGGCGCCTGCGCTGTGGAAGCAGAACCGATCATTCCATTGGCCGCTTGAACGCGTCGACTTGATGATTGAGACATTGAAAACTCCCCAAAAAATGTCACTGCAAGAAGTGTTCGCTAAAAGCCGGCACAAGTTGCTAAAAAAACACCCTTTGCCCCGCGCAGCGCGCGCGAGTTTGGCATACGAGTGGGCGCGGTCCAGGATAAAATGCAGGCAAGGCCGAAGTGCCCTAACACACCGACAAAAGCGCACTAAAGGCGTCTGATTCTGACCGGGGGTTGGTTGGTCAGGGGAAATACGATATAACCCCTTCGAATCGGCCTCGGGCCGACTAACTACGTACAGGAGCTCTATGGTGAACGAAAAAGGCGCAATCCGTCACGACTGGTCGATTACCGATGCGTTAGCAGTGTACTCGCAACCGTTTCCCGACCTCCTTTTTCAAGCTCAAACCATCCATCGCCAGCACCACAATCCTCACGAGGTGCAGCGCTCAACTCTCCTCTCAGTGAAGACGGGCGGCTGCCCTGAGAACTGCTCCTACTGTCCGCAGTCTGCGCACTACGATACAGGAGTCGAGCGCCACAGCGTGCTGCCAAAAGAGGTAGTACGCGCCAAGGCTGAACAGGCCAAGGAAGCAGGTAGCACCCGTTTCTGTATGGGGGCTGCATGGCGTGAGGTTAAAGACGGAAAAGATTTC
>JBIIHY010000038.1:0-13195 GCA_044235305.1 Bdellovibrionota bacterium | reverse complement strand
CGTCAAGCATATCCGTGAGCAGCATCCAGCACTTCCATTCCTGATGATGACAGCGCACGCGACTGTCGATCTTGCGGTTGAGGCTATGAAGCTGGGGGCAACTGATTTTATCACTAAGCCGTTTGAGCCGAGTAAGATTGTTCCCATAATCGACGAGCTGCTGAAGCACCACCGTATCCTTTCGCGGCGCTCTGTGTCAGCGCATAAATCTTCAACCGCGTTGCAGACCTCGTGCCCTGAACTACAGAAAGTTTTTGCTCAGGCGCGACTAGCTGCGCGGGTAGATAGCTCAGTGCTCTTGATTGGAGAGAGCGGTACAGGGAAAGAGGTGTTAGCACGTTACATTCACGAACACAGTCCGCGAAGTGGCAAGCCATTTATCGCCATAAACTGTGGTGCTATTCCAGGCGAGCTGCTTGAGAGTGAGTTCTTCGGGCATGAAGCCGGTGCCTTTACGGGTGCAACGCAGGCGCGGCCGGGTCTCTTTGAAGTGGCATCAGAGGGAACTATTTTTCTTGATGAAGTTGGGGACATGCCGCCTCACTTGCAGGTAAAGCTGCTAAGAACTCTGCAGGAGCATGAGGTTCGCCACGTCGGGGGTAATCGCAGCATCGTAGTTTCTCCTCGGATTATAGCAGCAACGAATCGCCCCTTAGAGAAAGCGCTGGCGGAAGGTACAGTGCGCGAGGATTTTTATTTCCGTTTGGCAGTTGTGACACTTGCCATACCGCCGCTGCGTGAGCGCAAAAATGATATTCTGGTTATGGCGCGCGAGCTTATCGACTACTTTTCGGTGGTTGCTGGTAAAGAGCCACTTGAGCTTGATGCAACTGCCGCAGAGATGCTTGAGGCTTATTCGTGGCCCGGCAATGTGCGTGAACTTGAAAATGTAATTGAGCGAGCGGTGCTTGTTGCAAAGGATGTTATCCATCCAGAGGATTTGGGTATTAGGGTGGCGCTCGATATAAGCGCGCTGACCGAAGCATCAAAGACCCTTGAGGAGATAAGTTCAAGTGCTGTGCAGAAGGCTGAGGTAGAGGCGATCTCCCGCGCGCTCGCCTTGACCGGTGGAAATAAAGCAAAGGCCGCTGGGTTGCTCAAGGTAAGCTACAAGACACTCCTTAACAAAGTGAAGGAGTACGGGTTGGTTGGAGGGTGAGGAAAGAGCGTGCCACGCGAGGGACTGTAAAAAACATCCCGCTGAACTAGTAGATTTACATCAGGTCGCGGATTACAGACTCAGCGACCTTCTTTGAGTCCGTCTCATAGCTATTATTTTTAACAGCTTCACGAATTCGATCGAGCTTCTCTCGGCGTTGAGTATCAGCTGCTGCCGACTTTCTGCTCTGCTCCTGCATCTGCTGCGAGAGAACCACGGCGTCGCCTTCAGGATTTACGGCCTGGGTTTCTCGTATAGGCGCAACTGGGCTAGGGCTCTGAGTAGGAGCCACCTGCGGTGCACTTGAAGCAAATAGACTTCCTATTCCGGAGATCTTCATGTTCGGATAGCTAATAATATGGTTTTCCAAGAGACGTATCGGAGACGGTGGGATATAACTTTAGGTTTTTTTTAGGGTAGAGGTAGGATTTTTTACCACCCCAGATAGTAGCGCTCGATGAAAGTAGTCATCATAAGTACGGGAAAAGTAAGGCAGTCCTTTATTAAGGAGGGCGAAGCTGAGTATTTACAGCGGGTTAAGGGCAGTTTTCAGCTTGAAGTGTGCGAGCTTGGGCTCGACGCCCCAGACTCCCTGACAGCCGAAGAGGTCCAAGAGCGCGAGGCTAAGGCGATTCTTAAAAAACTGAATGGTTACGACTATGTGATAGCCCTTGATGAGCGCGGAAAGAGGCTCACTTCGGAGGCTTTTTCACGTCTTCTTGAGTCACGCATGAACGTCGGTACTAAAACGGTTGGGATAGTCATCGGAGGGGCTTACGGTTTGTCGGAAAGTGTTAGACAGCGGGCCGACTACGTCCTATCGTTGTCTGATCTGACCTTCCCTCATCAGCTTGCTCGACTCGTAATTGTAGAGCAGTGCTACCGTGCATACACGATGTTAAAAGGGATCGGTTATCACAAGTAGAGCGTACTCGATGGGTGCTGTAAGTAAGATAAAGAAATTCGCTACGTTCAATATCCGCAAGATAGTCGGGGGACGCGACCCTGTGCGCGTTGTGGAAGAATTTATCATCCGCAAAGGGTTTGACCCTGAAAAGTGCCGGAAGGATAAGAGCGCAGACGGGCAGCGCTGGATGATAATGCTGCGCGATGGTGAAGAGCTTGAGATTCTCGTTGAGAGCCTTCGGAAGCCCGCTGAAACAACCGTATACATGGGAGTTAATATCCTCACCGTGCCGTTGCGCGGTGCGGCTGATCTTTTAGCCGCAGCATTAGAGATAGCTGATGGTTTAATCGGTATTAAGGTGAGCCTTGTGGGGCACTACCTGGTTCTTAGTTCAAGCCTCGGTGCAGGCTCGCTCAGTGTTGAAGAGCTTGAGCATCATTTCCACTTGATAGAGGCGCAGGAGACCTGGTTTAGGGACGCGCTAGCGGCTGAGTTGCGCTGGGAGCAGTTTCCCGTGGACTAGCGACGAGACTCCTCTAGAATCTCGCTGAAATTAGATATTCTATCGCCTTTATAGGCAGCGATTGAAAAGAACATCGGACCTGCTGAGACGACATCTTTAAGCACATAACGATACACAGGGCCGTATTCAGGGTCTGATTCTTCCTGAAGCTGACTCGTGGTGAGCTTAATCTCTCTTGGGAGCGAGTTCTTGTTATCACCGTAACGGATTACAAACCCATCAACGGCTTCACCAGGGACTTCCCAGGTGAGTTGAATCCCCTGGTTCTTTTTAGAGTCCGCGGTTTTTGAATCGGAGCTGCTAGCCCTGCTGTTTGTCTCTGCTGAGGAAGGAGTTTCTGAGTCAGAAAAGAGAGAGCATCCGCTGAGGTAAGCAACGAGGGTCAGGAGGAGTATGAGAGTAAGGGTACGTTTCCGTTCCATAGGAGGGGTAGTCTATGGCTAAAGGAGCTGCCTTCTCAATATAAAAAAACCGGGCCGAAGCCCGGTTTGTGAGACAGCATGTGGATAGTGTTCTCTTATGAGCAACCTGTTAGACCACCAGCAGCGCTATCCCATGAGCAGGTGCGCGACCCACTGGCGTGTCGAGCTGTACCTGTAAAGGTTGAGCCGTTTGCTCCTAGAGTAATTGTGACTGAAACCCCTCGAGATCCGGATGCCATCCCAGGAAGGTTTGTGGTACAGGCACTGTTTGCTGCCACGTTCTGGCAGTCTACCGCAAGGTAGGCGTTGTTTTCAGCAAAATATGCTTCTTCCGCCGCTGCTATATTGCGTAGGTCGCTCGCCGCGGCTGAGTTGTAGGAATTATCCTTGTAGCTTGAATATTGCGGAATGGCGATAGCTGCCAAGATTCCAATAATCGCCACCACCACCAGAAGCTCAATTAATGTAAAACCTTGCTCGTTCTTCATACTTACTCTCCTTAACTACAACCTATGCGGCCAAAACCAATTCCTCAGTCGTGCGACCGCCAGGCTCCTGGTGATTCGTACGGCGAGTGGGATGCGAAGCTGACCACTGCCTCGACATCTCTACATTCTCTCTGAGATCTATTTTGCAAATCGGATGCCAACCAACAAAACTTAAGAACAAGAGAGAAAGGTAAGGAAAAGCGCATGGTTGCACAACGGCTGGGAGCGGTTTGAGGAGCAGGATGCGCAAACTTTGCTAGGTGTTGTAACGGGAATACTACAGAACCGTACCCATCTGGAAGATCGGTAGGTACATGGCAACCACGAGGATTCCGATCAGCACTCCGAGGACAACGATCATCGTTGGTTCAATAAGCTGCTTCATCGCTGAAACTGCGTTGTCGACCTCCTCCTCGTAGAAGTCAGCTATCTTGTGCAGCATCTTGTCGAGTGCACCTGTTGATTCTCCAACAGCAATCATTTGAACAACCATTTGAGGGAAAACAGACGAGGAGCTCAGTGGCGCAGCTAGGTTCTGACCCTCGGCTATCGACATTCGAGCGTTTCTTATGTCGTTTTCAACTACTTTATTACCAGCGGTTTTCGCACAGACATGAAGAGCTTCGAGAATAGGTACGCCGGAGGTAATCATGGTTCCCAGGGTGCGAGAAAAACGCGCAACACACACTTTGCGGATAATATCCCCAAAAACCGGGATTTTAAGCGCGAGGGGATGAATTACCTGTTGTCCTCGCTCGGTCTTTAGGGTTCGTAGGAAGGAGATAATTCCACCCGCAGAAAGCCCTGCTATCACGTACCACCAGGCAACAAAGAAGTTGGATACATCGATCACAGCTTGAGTGAGCCATGGAAGCTTCGCACCAAACCCTTCAAACAGCTCTTTGAAGGTTGGGATGACGAAGATGAGGAGGATCGATGTGACGATCAAGGCAACCGCGACTACCACCGATGGATAGATCATCGCTGTTTTGATCTCACGTTTAAGTTTAAGGACCTTCTCAAGGTGCAGGGCAAGCCGAGCTAAGATATTGTCGAGTACGCCGCCACTCTCACCTGCCGTTACCATGTTTACGTACAGGTCATCGAAAACCCCCGGGTGCTGCCTAAATCCATCGGCGAGTGAGCCCCCGGTTTCAACGGTCTCCTTTACCTGAGTAAGTGTTTTCTTTATTGATTTCTTCTGAGCTTGCTTGGCAAGGATGTCGAGCGCTTGGACGATCGGTAGACCAGAATCGACCATCGTTGAGAACTGCCTTGTGAAAACGACCAGGTCCCGGCCAGCAAAAGATGAGCCTAGTCCTGGTATAGTGATTTCGCGACGTAGTCCACGCCCTTTTTCGCGAATCGATTTCGCTGCGGGCGTGATGTTTCTGCCCTTTAAGAGATTGAAAACAGTCTGTATATCGATCGCTTCCATCTCGCCCGAAACGAGACGCCCTGCACCATCACGACCTTGGTACACAAAAACGGCCATAGTTAGAGTCCTGCCAAAGATACAACGCCCTTGCTGCGCTTCCCTAACGATCCCCCAACCGTCGACTACCTGATTCGACTAAGTTGCCGGAGTGCTTTATCTTTTGGAGCGCAAATTTTGCGGGAAAGATGTAACCCCTATAATCGGCTACTTTTTGCAGGGGTTGCGTGGATTTGGGTGGAAACGTACGTCACTTGCCGTCAATGGGCGTGTATGTTGCGAGTGATTTCCCCCTTGAACAGTGCTTGCAGGATGTCTCTGCGGACAAAGTCCGCTTTCTGAAAGTGGTCCCAGCAGAACACAAGCTGGTCTTCTGGAATCCCTTGTTCGGTGGCAACTTTCTTCCTCCAGTAGGCCTCTGTCGAATGTTCAGCAAATTCGGCCTGACTAAAAGTCAGGAGAGGTCGACCCTCTGGCTCGTCCTTGCGTCGGATGTAGAAAAGGGCGTTTACAGAGAGGATGTTCTTGTCGATGTCATTAAATACTATCGAACGTCGAGTGCCGAGGATTACCGGCGTACTCCCAGCAAACACCTCTTGGAGTTTTGTGAGAGAGGGCTCTACAGGAAGTTTGCGACCGTCGTAGACTTTTATAATGTCTGGCATCCAGCGGCCTTTTGAAATTAAGTCGGCGATAATTTTGTCGCTTCCTTGTTCAGGTGCTTGTGTGGAAATGTACCGAGTAGTCAACGAGGCAACTAAGTTAGTCCAAAATTGTGGAGAGTGTGTTGCAGATATGCCTTCCCGCTGATACGCGTCAGTTGTTAATCTTTCGGCGCGCTCGTTTAGACGCTGCTCCCACTCCGGTGTGCGATGCCACATTCCTATCTGATCCATGACGTTTGCGCAGACGCTACGAATCAGACAGTGCATGACTGCTTTCAGATTTTTATCTTCGTCGTCGATGAAGATAATCTCATCAAATCTTTTGCCAAGTGTCATCGGGACGACACAGCCATCTTCGTCTTCCTTTAAGCCGTTTGCAAAGTTTGTCAGTACAGTAGCTTTTTTCACGGCAGTGCTGACAGCTTTCCCTCCAAGCCGCCTGCTGTATTGAAGATCGTTTACGTAGTAAACCAACTCGGTTTGTGGGGCAAAACCAAACATCTCGCTAATCGTTTCAATTTGAGAGGCATGATGAAAGTCGCGTGACTCCCGAGCGGTCAGCAGGCCGTAGTATCCCCCGGTATATATGTGGGCCAAGGTATACGCGATGGCTGGAAGCTGTGTTTGTAGCTCGTCAAGCAGCTTCTTGAGCACGTACTCTCTCTCAGTCGGGTTCTTAAGCGCTTCCTCTATCCATAACCCTAGCGCTTTGTGTGGATATTCTAGGTAGTGGTCTGATGCTTGAGCACGTGTAAAGTCGCTACCTTCAGGGATGCGAAGGTGAGCTCTGATGGCCTTGAGAGGGAAGGGGACGTCACGACTACCTCTATGGCTATCTTGGAGTCTATGAACAATTTCCCCCAGGAGCTCAGCTTGCTGGCGAACCGTCTTTAATCTGAACCGATCGGTGCAGAATCGGAGTGCTGGGTCGGTGAGGGTTATAGCCTGCTCGTGCGGAAGGGTGGCGTTATCCAGACGCAGTAGGTCAAAGCTCGTGCGCGGACTAACAAGAGGTTTACTAGTGTGGTCAGGAGCTGGGCCCATGCACGGATTCTATCGATCTGCGCGAATTAAGAAAGGTGACCCTCAGAGCAGGGTGTTTGAATTGGCGTTGAGTAGTAGTAAAACGTCCGCAAAGGCAGCAATTAGGCGAGAAATACTTGGCTCATCGTGGAATCGAGTGGGTACCGATGACTGCTGATGGGTCATAACCCATTGTTTTGAGTGATAAACCACGTATTTTCGCGCGAACGTGCTCATAAACGTGAACGTGAACGTACCCGAAAGGGATTGCAGTACTACTGTTTGTTTATTAACCCACCTACCTACATCTCCGCTGACGAACACCAGAGCGGAGAACTCGTCCTCACTAGCGTGGTTTATAAGCTATGTTGAGCGCGCGCGAGTTTATGTTTTCGGGTACGTGCACGTTCACGTGCATGTGCATGTTCACGTCCGGAAACGCCAGTTCTACCCACTCGATTTCATGAAGAGCCAAATACTTTTTGCCACCTGGTTGGTGAATGGTAGGGCTATTACCGGTAGGCAGGATTGCCCCTTGTGATGTACATTCCGAACATCAATGGTTGTGTGCTCTTAGCCGCGGGAGAAAAGATGGAAGCAAAAACATTTTATTCGATAGGAGTAGAGTCGAAGCTGAAACTGCTCTCCTCGCGAGTATGTATCGGTCTTCTTGTTGCAGTGGGAATTTCGGCGTGCTCCGGGGGTGGCGACCAGCCGCCTACGCCAGCCCCATTGGAGGTTCAGGTTGCGGCCGTGCAGAAGCGGGATTTACCACTTTCGCGCGAGTTTATCGGTCGCACCGTGGGTGCAATCGACGCAGATATTCGTGCTCGTGTTGAAGGGGTGCTTACGAGTATCGCATTTGACGAAGGGCGCGAGGTAAAAGAGGGACAGCTTCTCTACACCATCGACCCAGCTCCCTTTGAAGCGAAGCTCGCTGAAGCTCGTGCGCAACTCGCAGAGGCAGTCACCCGCCATACGCAGACGGTTGCTGATTACAACCGCATTAAGCCCCTGGCAGACATCGACGCTGTTAGTAAGCGAGAGCTTGATATGGCGATAGCTCATAAGGGCGTCGCTGAAGGGGCAATTGATGCGGCCAAAGCGCAAGTGAAGTCAGCAGAGATTCAGCTGAGCTACACGAAGATTACATCCCCTACCTCAGGTTTCATCGGCATCAGTAAGGCAAAAGTTGGTGAGTTTGTGGGGCGCGCCCCGGGCACAACGCTGCTGAATACCGTCTCACGGATTGACCCTATTCACGTTCAATTTTCGCTTACCGAACGTGAGTATCTTTACTTTGCTCGCCTTATGCAGGCGCAGGGTGGTAATGAGAAACGCGTACTAGAGGTGGTGTTGAGCGATGGGACGGTACATCCTCAAAAGGGAGAGCTCGTAAAAGTTGATAGTCAGGTGAATCCGCAGACGGGAACCCTGATGGCCGAAGCAGCATTTGCTAACCCTACGCTCCTGCTGCGGCCAGGGCTCTTTGCGAAGATCAAGACAGTCGCAGAAGTTCGCACAGGTGCTCTGCTCGTACCGAAACGAGCGATCAAGAGTGTTCAGGGTAAGGCGCAGATCTTTGTAGTCGCCGATTCAGGACTCGTTGACCAGAGAACCATCGAGGTCGGTCCTGAGTTCGAAGGATTGCAGGTGGTTGAAAGTGGTCTGTCAGGATCAGAGGTAGTTGCTATCGACGCGATTCAGCGCTTGCGGTCGGGAGTCACCGTGAAGCCCACTCTCGTTGCTGTAACCAAATAAGGGCGAAAGAGAGGGTAATAGGATGAAAGAGAGCAGCAGTGATTATTTCTTTGTTCGTCGCCCGACCGTTGCGATCGTTATGTCGATCGTCTTGGTTATCTTTGGTCTCGTAACGCTGCGCGGACTGCCCATCGCGCAATACCCAGATGTAGTACCCCCAGAGATTCAGGTGAATGCCTCCTACTCAGGCGCGAATGCGCTTGCAGTGGAGCAGTCGGTGACAACGCCGCTTGAGCAGCAGATCAACGGTGTTGAAAACATGATCTACATGCGCAGCATTAACGCTAACGATGGAACCACGTCGGTGCGTGTGTCGTTTGAAGTTGGCTCTGATCTCGACATGTCCAACGTGCTGGTTCAAAACCGAGTGTCTCAGGCGCAAGCAAGCCTTCCTGAAGAGGTAAAGCGTCTCGGTGTCACGGTAAAAAAGTCACTCTCGTTCCCGTTGTTGCTGATTGCATTACGCTCGCCCAACGGCTCACACGACAACACCTTTCTGAGTAACTACGCCACTCTGAATCTAATCGACCCGCTAGCTCGAATAGCCGGTGTTGGTCAGGTGAATCAGTTCGGTGGCAGCGAATATGCGATGCGGGTGTGGATTAAGCCTGATCAGGTCGCAAAGCTTGGAGTCACTGTTGCGGATATTACGCGCGCTATTCAGCAGCAGAACGTAATTGCGCCAGCAGGTCAGGTCGGTGGGCCTCCTGCTCCCGAGGGTACGGATTTTACCTACGTGGTGCGCACGAAGGAGCGGCTCGAAACGGCAGAGCAGTTCGGGAATATAATCATAAAGTCGGATGACACAACTGGATCTATAATTCGGCTCAAGGATGTAGCGCGACTTGAATTGGGCACACAGCTCTACAACTCTCAGGGCCGCTTTAACGGTGAGGCAGCAGCCGTGCTTTCCATTTACCAGGTTCCGGGTTCAAATGCCTTACAAGTCGCCGAAACTGTAAGAAAGACCATGGAATCGCTGAAGCAGCGCTTCCCGGAAGATATCGAGTACGTCATCTCGCTTGATACGACGAAAGCCGTCACAGCCGGCATCGATGAGATCGTCCATACGCTACGTGATGCAATCATTCTCGTGGTGCTAGTAGTTTTTATCTTTCTGCAGAGCTGGCGGGCCACGTTAATCCCTATCCTTGTGGTCCCTGTTGCACTCATTGGAACGTTTGCAGCGTTTCCTTTGCTTGGCTTTTCGGTAAATGTGCTCTCGTTGCTAGGGCTCGTCCTTGCTATCGGCATCGTTGTGGACGACGCTATCGTTGTAGTTGAGGCAGTAATGCACCACGTCGAGCACGGTCTTTCACCACGCGAGGCAACAAATAAAGCGATGAAGGAAGTCGCTGGTCCTGTAGTGGCGATAGCGCTCATCCTCTGCGCTGTCTTCGTACCGGTGGTTTTCATGGGTGGCATTACCGGGCAGTTTTACCAACAGTTCGCTGTTACGATTGCGGTATCGGTACTTTTCTCAGCGCTTGGGGCACTCACCTTGACGCCAGCATTATGCGGTATGTTCCTCAAGCACTCAGGTGCTAGCACCGGGTGGCTAGGGAGATTCTTCGCGGCCTTCAATCGGGTCTTTGACCGTCTGACCGGAGGATATGTGGGGATCGCCGGGCACCTGTGCCGCAAGCTTGGTCGCGGAGCGATTGTATGTGCAATCGTACTAGCGGGAGTCGCATTTTTTGGAACGTCACTTCCAAGCGGTTTTATCCCCGAAGAGGATCAGGGATACATTTTAGCAAACCTGCAGCTCCCGGATGCCGCATCATTGCAACGTACCTCAGGGGCCGCAGAAGATGTTGAGCGTATTCTCCTTGAGACCCCAGGAGTTGATAGTGTTACGACTGTTAATGGTTTTAGTCTGCTTTCGCAATCGTATGCGAGCAACAATACGTTCTTCTTTATTTGGCTTAAGCCGTGGGAGCAGCGACCTGGAGCAATGCTCTCGTCTTTTGGAATCATTAAGCGGCTGAATCAGACCTTCTCGCGAGAGATAACACAGGGTGTGGCGATGGCGTTCGGCCCTCCAGCTATCCCGGGTCTAGGAACTGGTTCGGGGTTTAGTATGATGTTGCAAGATCAGAGCGGTAAGGGGCCAGAGTACCTTGAGGCTCAAGCGCAGGCTTTTGCCCAAGCCGCAAGTAAGCGGCCAGAGATTGGTCGTGTGGTGTCGATGTTCCGCGCTAATGTGCCGCAGCTCTTTGCGCGTGTTGATGAGGATAAGGCACTTGCTGCTGGGGTGGCGCTTAATGACATTAATCAGACCTTGGCGTCCTTTTTAGGAGGTGCCTACGTCAACGACTTCAATCGTTTCGGGCGCCTCTATAAGGTCTATCTGCAGGCAGAAGCTGAGTATCGTGATAAAGAAGATGACATTCGTAGCTACTACGTCCGCAATCGTAATGGTGACATGGTGTCTCTTGGAAGCCTTGTGACGCTCTCACCAACTGTTGGCCCAGAGTTCACGAATCGTTTCAATCTCTACCGCAGTGCAGAGCTGATCGGCGCGCCGGCTCCCGGCTACAGCTCAGCACAAACTTTACGGGCTCTTAAGGACGTTGCAGCTCAGGTGCTACCTTCAGATATGAGTTACGACTGGAATGCAATGTCGTACCAGGAAGAAAAAGCTGCTGGATCGGGTGCAATCGTATTTTTTCTCGGGATGCTCTTTGTATTCTTGATTCTTGCGGCTCAGTACGAGAGTTGGTCTGTACCGTTTTCTGTGCTGCTCGGAACCCCTGTAGCAGTGCTTGGAGCTTTAGGAGGGATATGGCTGTGCAGACTCTTTAGTGAGTCTTACCTTAACAACATCTTTGCACAGATTGGGATCGTGACGCTTGTAGGGCTTACCGCTAAGAATGCGATCCTCATTGTTGAATTTGCACGCATAAAGGTTGCTGAAGGGATGCCACTTATTGACGGCACCCTTGAGGCAGCGAAGCTCCGTCTTCGTCCGATAGTTATGACCGCATTCGCCTTCATTCTAGGAGTGGTTCCCCTTGTTATAGCGTCAGGTGCTGGAGCAGAGGGACGCAAGGTGATGGGAATGTCGGTGTTTAGTGGGATGACGGTGGCTACGCTTATAGGAGTATGCCTTGTCCCGATGCTTTTTGTGCTTGTTGAGAAGCTTTCCGGTCGGTCACAGAACGGCAGTAAGACGGAAGATCGTAAGGGGGATTAGCCAGTGACCGTGAATAGCAAAGTACTAGCAGCATGGTGTCTTATCTCAATGAGCGGATGCCTCTTCGTTCCTGAGTACGAGCGTAGCGTACTTCCGCTCACAGAGCAGTATCGTGAGACCTCAGCTGTAAAAGAGAATGTAGCAGACGTCGGTTGGTGGGATCTTGTTTCTGATCCAATTCTCAAAGAGCATATTCGAGGGGCTCTAGAAGCCAATCGCGATAGGAAAATTGCCTTGCTTAGAATCGACGAGGCACGCGCTATTTTAGGACTTACGCGTCCGGACCAATTCCCGCGACTTGATTACGTAGGAAGTGCTCGACGCACTGACGCCAGCAATGCATCGCTCATTCCAGCGCCGGCAGTCAACGATTTTGGTCTGCTCGGTCAGCTCTCGTTTGAAGTTGATCTCTGGGGTAGGTACGCGAGTGCGACAGAGGCGCAGCGCGCGCAGCTTCTCTCTACGGACTACGCGTATCGAGCAGTAACGCTGTCGCTTGTATCACAGGTCGCCACTGCGTACCTCCAGTTGCTCGATCTTGACCGACAGATAGCTATTGCAGAGCGCACGCTCTCGAACCGCAAACAGTACACTCGGGTTAATGAAGAGCGGTTTAAGGGTGGATACGTCGCTAAGCTCGATCTGAATCAAGCGCAGGTGCAGGAGTATGAAGCCGCTGCAGCGCTGGCAGCTCTGCACAGAGCGCAGAGACAGACGGAAAATGCCTTAAGTATCCTCAAGGGTGGAGCACCAACGGCAATACAGCGGGCAGACCGAGACAGCAATCCATTGGCGACAGTGTCGGTCCCGGCTGGATTTCCAGCAATGCTGCTTGAGCGCCGTCCTGATGTTCGTGCGTCGGAAGAGTCAGCTCGGGCGGCCATCATGAGGGTAGGGGTTGCTCGCGCTCAACAGTATCCTGCACTTAATCTTACGGGTTTTATTGGCTTGAGCTCTGCTGATCAAACTAATCTGTTCTCAGAGGATGCACGCACGTGGGGCGTTGCGGGGACACTCCTTGGGCCGCTCTTCAATTTTGGAAAGAACTGGGCCCGAGTTGATGCAGCTGAGGCTCAAGCAAATCAGGGGATTCAGGCGTATGAAGGCACTGTGCTTCAGGCGGTTCGGGAAGTCGAGGATGCCCTAATTGCAATAAAGACCTTTGATGAGGAGCGCAAGGCTCGGCTTTCGCAAGTTGAAGCTGCATCGAGTGGCTCTATGTTATCTCGCAGGCGTTACGATGATGGCGTCACGTCGTACTTGGAAGTTCTTGATACCGAGCGGTCGTTATTCGGTGCCGAGCTTGCCCACTCCAATGCAGAGCAGCGTTATCTCTCCTCAATCGTGCAGCTGTACAAGGCGCTTGGCGGTGGATGGCAAGAGGAGAAAGGTAGCAAAGCAGCAGCGGGGTAGTATTGTACCACAGTAGTAAGCCTATCATCACTCATTTGATGAGGCAGTTTACGCTCTACGCTGCGAATGATATTCGAATCGGCCGGCTACAGCGTGCGCAATTTTCAATGAGCGGCATCGTTGCTTGGGAGGAGAGTATTTTAAGCGGGTTGCTACAGTGAGGGCAGGTGATGTTTGCGCCGGTTATCCTACTGTGCATTCTC